>PFWU01000049.1:230-47044 GCA_002791295.1 Candidatus Uhrbacteria bacterium CG_4_9_14_3_um_filter_50_9 | reverse complement strand
TCCCCATCCCCGTCCTGATCGACGAGACAGGCATCTTCGCCCGAACACGTGGGGCTCTCGCCCTCGGTGTCCGTCTCACCCTCGTCTTCGTAGGAGTCTTCCTCGTCTTCCTCCTCCGAATCGGAATCAGAGTCGGAGTCGGTACCTGCGTCGCCCTCGCTGGGATCACCACCGTGCTCACCGCTTCCGAGGTCGAGACCACCACCACAGGTCGTGATGGCTTCCTGGTCAAGACACCAGAAGTCGGACGTGCAACTCCCCAGATTCTCGTGCAGGCTCGCGACCAGACCGTCTTCCACGGTCAAGATCGCGCGATCAAAGAACCCCAGCATGAGGTAGGTCTCCCAGTCCTTGACCGGCAAGGCCCACCCACCCGAAATCACGTAGACGGCTGAGGAGTTCTGTTCGGTCACGAGCGTTCCGTCCCTGAGAAGCGCCGTCCCGCTTGCGGGCGGCCAGTTCGTCAGGTGCCCGGAACTGTCACCGTGGGTCTCGGGCCAGTTGTCCTGGTTGTAATCGAGCCCCCAGGAAGCCATCACCGCTTCCCAGCCCGTACCAGCGACTCGGATTCGGTAGTTGCCCGAACCCGCACCGTTGTAGAGCCCGACGAGGAGCCAGAGATCGCCCTCGGTGTCGAACACTGCGTCGATGAAGGTCTCCTCGGTGAGGTCTGATCCGTCACCGAAGCAGTCGAGCTCTTCGTCTGAGACGAGGGCCACGTCACTGAAGTCGTAGTTGTAACTCCAGAAAACGGCCTCGTTTTCGAGCCACTTGAGCTTGCCGTCCTCCACCAGGTAGACCCGGGCGTTGTCCGGCGCCTTCACGAGTGTGCCATCCGGGTGCCACATGGGCACCTGAAGCTCCGACTCGTAGAAGTGACCGTCCTCGGGATCGCCTTCGCTCCGCATGCCGCAGATGAATGCTTCGCTCGAAAGAGCCTGAACACCGGTGTTGAGACTCGCATCCGAGACGTTGTACCAGGCTGGGATGGACACCCCTTGATCGGCATTCTCTGCGGCGCTCCCCTCGTGGAGCCCCAAGTGAATGTGATCCCCGGTGCAGTAGCCGGTGCACCCCTCGTAGCCGATCAGCTCACCGGCCGCCACCTCCGCACCGTCGGTGATGAAGATGTCGCTGAGGTGTGCGATGACGACGTACTGCCCCGAGCCCACGTCGATGTTGACGTGATAGCCGAAACCGCTGGTTGCGGACTCGGTGTGGACGTAGGCGATTCCGGTTGCAGGTGCGTAGACCTCATCGTCGATCGAGTTGGACGTATCGAGATCCAGGTCGTAGCGCGTGTTGTCCACACTGTGGGAGAAGTCTCCCCCAGCCCCTTGGACACACATGAGCTCCTTTCCTTGCCTCACGGGCAATTCGAGCACGAGCTCGCCACCGCCCCCAAAGCCCATGGTGTCACCCATGTTCCAAGACGTGCAGCCTGCAATGCAGATCAGGAAGGTGAACAGGATGCGGCTGATGTTCTCGGTCAACATTTCTGACTCCGTTGTCTGAAGTTGAGAAGTGTTGACCGTTATGGTCAACATCCTCGAGAGGTGGGGTAACGTTCTCCCACCATCTCGAGAAAGTCGACACGGGACTGTTTCCTAAATGAGCGATCTTGCCACGTTCAGACTTCGACAATTCGACAGGCTCATGGTGATGAGTGTATCGAACCACAATCTCAGTCTGACCCTCACAATCTCACCTGCTTTAAGAAATAGTCATATCTCAGTTTGAAAGAAGTGTTTCCACTTCGATTGCTTGCCGCCCCCCGTCGGCAGAACGATCGCATTGCTCAGCACCCCCGAGTCGTCGCTGTTAGAGATTCCTCCTCTCTCGCCAGAACTCCCCTAAGCACACGGGAGATCCAGGTAGAGCCTTGCAGTGGGTGATGATCATGGGTCGTCACCACCCGTGGGTGCGATCTAGATTTAGCAAACAAAAAACCGTTTGATGTGTCAAACGGTTTTTTGCTTATTTTAGTACAAATCCTGTTAACAACTTTTATACACGTCGTGTACGTTAGACAACTTTTTTTCCTAAACTCAGTGAAGCATCTTTGTTCATGCCCGTACGGACTGAACAGTGTGGATAAGCTATTTCTTGATCACATCTTTTCCCATCCACGTGCGCAAAACCTCAGGCACGATAATCGATCCATCTTCTTGTTGGAAGTTTTCCATGATGGCGATGAGCGGACGATTCATCGAGAACGCTGTACCGTTCAAAGCGTGAGCAAACTCTGTTTTGCCCTCTGAAGTTTTGTAGCGTGTTTTTAATCGACGGGTCTGATAGTCCGTTGTGTTACTCGTTGAGTGCGTCTCACGATAATCACCGTAGGACGGAAACCATGTTTCAATGTCATACGTGCGAGCACTCGGTGCCCCCGTGTCCCCGGAACAAAGTTTCATCACACGATACGGAAGCTTCAACCCATCCCACAGACGACGCTGCATCTTGAGGAGAAACGCATGCTCTTCATCAGACGCCTCCTCGGACGTAAAGCTGAACATCTCAATCTTACTAAACTGATGCACACGGAAAATACCTTTCGTATCCTTTCCATAACTCCCGGCCTCCCGTCGATAGCAAGGTGAGTATCCGACATAGCGGATGGGAAACGAAGATGCATCCAATATCTCATCCATATGCATCGGGCCAATAGACTGCTCAGCGGTCCCAATTAATACGGCATCATCATTACGCAGATGATAGACCTCTTCCTCTCCACCGTGCTGCAGATACCCCATGGCACCCATCGCCTCGGTTGAAATGATGTGTGGAGGAAGAATCGGAGTGAACCCTTCTTTGACGAGTTCTGTGAATGCGTACTGTAAAAGGGCAAACTGCATGAGCACCAAATCACCCTTGAGAAACGCAAACCGTGCGCCTGAAATTTTCGCAGCCCGCTCCATATCAATTAAATCGAGTGTTTCCGCAAGCTGCATGTGATCCTTTGGTTCAAAGGTAAACGTTGTCGGCTCTCCGACCACTTCAACAATTTCGTTCCCCGTCGCATCTGCTCCAACCGGCACATCCTCACGCAGCATATTTGGGTACTTCAGAAGCTCTGCTTCCAAACGGCTTTCAACATCCTTCAACGTTGTTTCCTGTTCCTTGACCTGCTCCTTAACCTGCTTCCCCTCATCAATAAGCCCCTGTCGCTCTTCACCTGAAGCAGAAGGAATGGATGAAGCAATTTCGTTTGCTCGCGTACGCAATGCCTGTACAGCATCAACAAGTTTAAGACGTTCCTGGTGCAACGAAACAGCAACCGATGGATCAAGCTCGAACCCTCGGCGCTTCGCATTTTGTGCCACCATATCTGGGGCATCCAAGAATTGTTTGATATCCAACATACGCATCCCATGATGCCTCAAGTGGATAAAAAAAGGAAGAATAGTGGTAAAATTAATCAAATTAGTAATTTCATTGTTCTTATGGATCAACAATCATCGGGGGCTGTAGCGTCCAACATGACCTCAGGGCCAGGACCGAAACGTCTCCTTCCAGAATCGGAGCTCCAAAGCAAACTGCTTCTTAAAGAAGCGTGGACCGATTATAAATCACGCTGGGGATCATTTATCTGGCTCATGGTCGCAACGGCTCTCCTTGGTATTTTGCTCTTTGCAGGCCCAGCGATCGTTTTTGGCGTGCTGATGCTCATCGTCTTCGAGCTGGGGGGCGGAGCTGCTCAAGAACTCAGCATGGTCCTTACAGTGTTAGCGACCCCACCGCAGCCGTTCTCACATTTATCTACACAGCGATTGCCACCATGGCCCCAATTGCTCTTGCGATGAATAAAGGATCACATCTTGGATTCAAAAGCTCATTTGTTCACCTGAAAGCACAACTGCCAAAGGCACGAGGATTCATCTGGATCATGTTCATCCAGTCCCTGCTCATCATGATTGGATTCGTCTTCTTTATCATCCCAGGAGTCTTGATGGCCATTTGGTGGTCACAATCACTCTTTGTGTATCTCAAAGAAGGGAAGCGTGGAATGGCGGCTCTTGAGCGGAGCTACGAACTGATGCGTGGCTACGGCTGGTATTATTTCTACATGCTCATTCCGGTGGTCTTTGTCATCCTTGCGATTATTGTCCCGTCTATTTTGGTGATCTTTTTACTTCCAATCAGTTACCTCGTTTTGATCCTCGCAGCCACACCACTTATGTGGGTGTACTACTATCACCTGTTTGAACGCATCGTGCGACTCAACCAACAGTCGGCTCGTTCCATGATTGCCGCAAAATACAAATGGTCACTCGTCGGAGCGTTTGTACTCTACTACGTCATCTTGCTCGGATCCGTAGGTCTCTCAAGCGCCCTCTGGGGATCGGTCCTAGAAACGAAAGATTCAATTGGAAATGATGGAAGCGATTCATTTAATTTTGATACATGGGACACCGATGATCTGTACAACCCCTCAGAGACTTCCGACAATGAACTCTCTGAAGAAGAACTGGCGGAGATAGAAGCCTGGCTTGAAGAAATCGAAGGAATGAGTGATGAAGAATTCCAGGAATACCTCAACAGCCTTGAACGCTAGTAAAAAACCCCCGCTCGCTGCGGGGGTTTTGTAATTGAAAAGAGATGAGGCGGTGCTCATCTCTTGCGTTCGTTACTGGACACGGCAGTTTGCCATGGTCCAGAAGCACTCAACCGTTGTGAGTGCCCCGTCGACCTTGATGGTGGGGGCGGTCTGGTTCTGGCTCCGGCCCTCGAACGAGACGGTGGCCTGGTAGGTACCGTGGGGCACCTGGGCCATGGAGCGTGTCGAGGACAGAGTGAACGTCCCCTCTCCCTTGGTGCCACTGAGGACGTAGGTGACCACACCGCTCCGCTTCCCTTCGGGAGCCTCCGGATCGTCGACCTCCATCACCTGCTTTGGCACCAGGCGCACCATCCCCTTTTGGACCGGTGTGGTCTCGGGGGGTGGAGTCTCCTTCGCAGAATCCGTATTCACCTTCACTTCACGAGGAGGCGTCGGTTCGGTCTGCTTGGGTTCCACCTTCACTTGTGCGACCACCGGAGTCTTGGACTCCTTCTGCGCCGGCTCGGCCTCTTGGACTTCCTCGGGCGGATCCAACACAGGAAGTTCCGGCGTGGTCAGATCCTCCTTTGCCGGCTCCTTCACAGGCTCCACCTCGACCGTGGAAACGATCTGTACAGGCTCCTCGACCTGACCGGACTCACCATCGAACAAGTAGGTCTTACCGACGATGAGGAGGCTGACCAATCCGACGGCGAGAATCCCGACGACCCCGACGAGGATGGCGAAGTTGCGCTTCGACGTCCTCTGCTCGGCGTCCATCATCTTGCCCATGCGGGTTTCGCTGAGCGGACGGGCATCCGAGAGGGTGCCTGATGGGAGAGCGTTCAGGAGGGGTGGTTCTTCGAAACCATCGTCAACTTCCTCGGAGACGAGTCTCCCGCCGGTGCTGAGCGGCACCTTGGTTGACCCCGGACTTGAGGAAGAGACCTCCAGACCACCGGAGACGGAGACAGCCACTGGCGAATGCCTCACGTACTCGACGACTCCGAGCTCGCTGTTTCCGATCTCGGAGTCGTCCCCGTCGTCGGCCAGATCCGCCAGGTTCCTGGCGGTCATCTGTTCACGAGCTTCCTTCGCACGCTTGGCCTCAGGTGCACTCCCAAGCTTGGGAGCCTGTGAGGGTGTCGAGGCGAGCAAGGGAAGAACTGCGCGAAGCTCGTCTTCCATTGCCTGTGCGGAGTCAAACCGGAACTGAGGATCCTCACTCGTCGCGATCATGATGATCTGCTTGAGCTCATCCGGAATGCCGTCGAACCACAGAGGGTTGCGCTCGACGTTCTGGAAGAAGTTGTTGTAGCCCGGAGGAGCGTAGGGCTCCCTTCCGATGAGGAGCACCCAGAGGACGACGCCCACTGAGTAGATGTCCGAACGCGTGGTTGCGCTCGAAGCATCCTCACGCTGCTCCGGAGCCATGTAGACTTCCGTGCCCATGGTGGAGCCCTGCACGGTCAGCCTGGTCCGATCACGCGGAGCAAAGGCAATCCCGAAGTCTGCCAGCTTCACCACACCCTCGCCCGAGAGCAGGATGTTCTCGGGCTTGATATCGCGGTGGATGACCTTCTTGCTATGAACAGCACGGAGGGCATCGAGCACTTCGAGCACCACCTCAACCGCTTGGCGTGGATCCATCGGCCCGAACTGAGTGACATGGTCCCGAGCCGTACCTCCGGTGAGCAGCTCCATGATGAGGAACTTCCACTGGTCGCCGTCGAACTCACAGTCGACCACGTCGTAGACGCGAACGATGTTGCGACGCTCGAGCTGGGCCATGATCCTCGCCTCACCCCCGAATCGCTCGCGTGCGATCCGTGAGCGGGTGATCAGCTGGGGATCGAAGACCTTGATAGCCCTCTCGACCCCGAGCTTCATGTCCTCGACAAGGACCACGCGCGCGCTTCCTCCGTGACCAAGGATGGTCTTGGCCTGGAAGCGGCCTCCATCATGCTGCGCAAGCAGGGCGAGGATCCGCTCCTGAAAGATGTCACGGCCCATCCGCACCTCCTTCCGAGACCTCGGGGCCCACGGTGAGATCAGGGTTTCCGCGCGGACCTCCGAAGCGAACTTGGAGTACCACGCCGGTGCCCATGAGGCCCACCCCCACGACACCAAGACCGATCGCCGACGCCCCGAAGGTGTTGGCACGGTTCATGTAGCCGTTCAGGGTATCCTCGCTTCCATCTCCGTCGGGACTCGACGTGTCCAAGAAGCGACTGTGCTGATCCATGGCGATTCCGTAGGAAACACCACCGAGTGCCAGCGCTGCACCTCCGGCGACAAGCCAGGGCATGGCGGGCTTCTTCTTGCGCTGCACAGTGGTGCTGGGCAGCGCGGAGAGGTCCTCAACCTTGAGGCGAGCAGTCAGCTCACCCCAGCGAGGCACGCTCTGCCCTGCGAGGACGTAGTGCGTCTCGAGAAGCTCGTCCGTGGATGAGAACGCCTGCACAATGACCGGCGTCTCGCTCGGACGCATGTCCATCTTCTCGCCGTCGATGGTCACGTACCCACCGATGGGCGGATAGAGATCCTCGGGACTCCCACCCTGAAGCAGCTTGGCCTCCTCGTAGAAGACGAGGAGGGGGTGACCTTCAGGTGCGATCTGCGTCGGGAAGACATAGGTATCTTCCAAGCGGTAGCTGGCGTGCAGCTCACGCCGAGACAGATCATCCTCGCCGTTCACGAAGGCCGCAAGTGCCATGAGTCGGTGGTAGGATGCGGCAACGGGCTGCGTCACCGGCTCGTTCAGACACACGAGAGCCGCTTCGGCATCGCGTGCGGTCTGCTTCAGCATCTCGGTGTCGAAGGAGGCGAAGGCGGAATCCCCCGCCATCGACAGTCTGGCCAACACAGAAACCGTGGTGGCCTGTTCGCATGCCGGAGGCTGTTCGACAGCGACCGGCCCCTTGGCCTTTGCCTCGGCTCCGAAGAGCACCAGGGCACAGACGACGGTGGTGGTATGCTTCATGTCATCCCTCTCTCTAGAAGTGTTGTTGTGGAGTCAAAAAGACCCCCTTGAAAACACAAGGAGCCCATTGGACTCCACACACATATTGCCAAAGAACGACGCACTTTTTTAGCATTTTTACGTGCTCAAGTCAATAGTAGCACGTTACTTTCGTCCGTAAAGGAACTATTCCCGAATGCGCGATCTTGGCTTTCACAGGCACCCAGTCATCGCTTCAACGTCCGTTTGAGGACGTTTTCAGCGATCGACAGCCCGTTCAAGCCAATCTCATCGCATTGGGGAACAGTCCCGTAAACCAAAAAGACGCGCTTAGTCGCGTCTTTTTTATCCTATTCAATCACTTGTGAACCACTTAGTTGCTCAGCGCTTGGAGAGAAGATGATCGAGTCCCGCACCTGCCGTGTTTCTAGTAATTCTTCCTCTGGCGTGCTGATCGTCACAAAGTAACCAAGACCTTCATGCTCAATCTCGGCCACATAGACGGTTGTGAAGATCGTTCTGTTATCAACCTCATCAAACCAGTCGAACATGACGCCCCCGACTTCCCGTTCACCGCTTGGCTCAGGAAGGCCTTGCTCTGAAAGCCACACCTGATACTCACGTACTTCACCACTAAAGGTATCCGCACGTTCAATCTGGATATTGATCCACGCTTCGTCACTCGCTTGCGCAAGCACCACACTCACGCTCCCGCCATCAGATTGAGAAACACTCCAACCGGACGGAGCAGCTAAAAGGAGTATGCCTTTACTCATTGAGTAGGATGAAAACTCACCTTGCGAATCCTCCTCACGTTCAGACGCTTCGGAAACAGGAGAGGTTTCCGTTTCCTGAACCGACGTTGACGCACATCCTGCCCCAGCCAGGAGAACAACGAACATGATCCCTAGAAAAAACTTCATAGTACTCATCGGTTAAAATGTCTGACTAAAATGAGATCCTGTCTACCAAAAACGTAATCAGGACTGTAAAATTTGTCAATGGATACCTCTATTAGCCCCTAGTATAGAACGTTTTCATCCATCTATTCGCTGATACATACTTGTCGATCGCGACAAGTATTGACAATCTCTGTTGCGTCTGTATCTTTTAATTATACCCTCCACATTCCTTGCTGGAGGGCTTTTCTTTTGCTGGGAGTGAACATTACTCAGCCACTATTTGTAGTGATCGCTACATGTTTGTCCTATGCCAGATAAAAAGAAAAAATCAATTGTTGGAGAGGTGATGGGATCATTGCTTGATGGTGGTGGAATGCTTTTTGATTGGGCGAGTAATCCTTATGCATTCAGACGAGAGATGAGAGGAGGTATGAGCTCAGAGGAATGGGATGCAATTTTTAGAAAAAACAAGGAGGCTCGAGCGTTAAAACAGATGCAACATAAAGGGTGGGTGCAAAATCATCAAGAGGGTGAGCAAGTCATTTATCTGCTAAGCAAAGACGCAATTATTGAAGGGGTGAAGCACAAAGTCAGAACCAACACACAACAACTGCCTGGTGGTTATGAAACGGTCATAATTTTTGACTTTCCAGAGGCGGCAAAGTCAGCCAGAACAACCTTTAGGCGCTTTTTGAAATCTTCGGGATTTGAACAAAAACAGCTGAGTGTATGGACGACAAAGAGTAACGTCACGTCAGAAATCCACCAACTCATCAAACTATTAGGTATCGAGAAGTGGGCGTCAGTATTGCTAGCTCAAACCATTTGTTAATCAAACTTGTAGCGATCGCTACAAGTTTGTTTAGAGGAGTTTTATTTGAAGGAGTGTTGTTTTGTCTGGTTAAGAAGCTTTTATATATGGAACTTTACTTATCGTGATGGCTTAGCATTATTTCTGTATGTTGATGACATGAGCGATAAACATTGCGTGATTCATGGGTGTGTTATCCACAATCCACACACTTTTTCCTACAATATAACCTCTTTGAACCCTTTGCCTATTGACAAAACCCCTTAAATATGGCCTACTGTATTTAGATACACTGTTCTTTAGTAAGGGTTTTTGAGCGTCTTAGTCGTAGCCACTGATAGGTGACACGTGTCCCCCACCAATGGCTGCGGCTAATCACCGCCCTCCCGCATCTAGCGGGATCCTTCAACAATCCCGCAAAAGGTCGTTGTCCTAGAATTGTCTGGGTCACGCACCCCCGCGGGGCAGAAAGGGGAAACCCATGAACGCGACCAACTACGGCCTCCTGGCCCTGATCGCGCTGCCCCTCGCCTTCGCGGTGGGGTGCGGCGATCCGAACGACAACAACGGGAACGAAACGGTGGACACCGGCGACGACACCGGAGTCAACGACTTCGAAGCCACCATCGTGGCCACCACCCCCTTCGAAGGGGTGGAAGTGACCGTCGACGGAATCGACGCCACCTGCGCCGGCACCTCGTGCACCTACCTGGTGGACGAAGCCGGCACGTACGATGTCGAGGCCTGGGACACGTACACCTTCGTGCCCAAGACTGTCGAAGTCCAGACCACCGGCGAGTTCTCCGTCGAGTGGGCCGAAGGCGGCTGCGCCAGCGACCCCGACTGGGACGCCACTGGTCCCTGCGACGAGTGGGTGCCCGGCGAGTACGGCTTCCCTCCGCTTGAGGGCTCGTACACGGACGAGATCTGGGGTCGTGAAGCGGAGATCACGATCACGATCGGTGACACGATCACGATCGAGAACGTCGCGGGTGGCTCGGACGCCACGATGAGTGACTACGACTTCTACGGCTCGACTGACTCTGGTAGTTGGTGGAGCGGTACGATCATCGATGAAGAAACCTTCTCGATGACCAAGCTCAATGCCACCAGTGGCGAAGTCGACGAGTTCCTTTTCCACCGCGACTGATGCACCAGTACAGTCGCAACGACCGGCATGATTCCTCGGAATCCTCTGCCGGTTTTTCAATTGTTACACAAGATTTATGTTTGATCCGTGGCATGCATCTCAAGAAGAAAGTACTTGTAACAACAAAACGAGGCCACTTGGCCTCGTTTTGTTGTTACGGACTCACGACGATATATCCGTCAAAGTACACCCAAGGATCACTTGTTGTTCCTGTAAAATTCTGTTCAATACACGCATACCCTGCATACCCCCCGCTTGGGCATGCATCTACGTTACACTCACTTCCATAACACGCATCCGAATCATCCTCTGAATTCGAATTGCATGTTCCCGTACACCACCCCCAGTTGTCTACTGCGTGGACTCTTGGTTGGTAGACGCAGGCTCCGTCAGCGCCGGAAATGTTATCGCTGGTACCTGATGCGTTTCCTGTACATGGCGAGATAAGGAGATTTCCATCCTCACCTACGTCACACTCCCGTCCCTTGTCTACGAGTGAGTTCACATAGGCAGCTGTACAAACGTAATTGTGAGTGAAGAGCACATAGCTTGAGCTACATGAGTCAGACGTCTCACCCCACTTTTCAGATTTTGTACAATTTTCTGTTCCACCCGCATCCAATCCACGGTGATTCTTATAGAAGTTATTTGAGGCGGTTGAACCACTTTGAGAATCTGTTGGCCAATCTGGACCACTGTTTGTGTAGGTATACGCATCACCCCAATCAACAATGATTTTCTTCAATGGCAATTGGTTTGGAGCGCCTTTGACAAAGAAGCTCACGTCCACACGCTTTTCTCCTTCACCAACAAGCGTTCCACTATCTACTTCACCCACACTGAACGCCCCTTCTTCATCTTCATAACATTGCGTACCAACACACTCCCCCACAGAGATAATCACCGGTGCTCGTTCATCATCATTAGGGAATTTGTTTGCTCCAGACCCAAAGTTATCAATTTCTTTTAAGCTTCCTGAATCCTCACCAGAGCTGATGTCAAATGCATGGTCTGAATTAACAAGCACATACGCACCCCCTTGATCCCCTGATTCAGCAGAATCCCAGTCATCATACGCTGTATTATCATCATCGTACTCCCAAACAGCAAAGATCTCTGCAAAGTACTGACTCAAGAATTCTGAAATACTCTTGTAATCCAATGAAGTGCTGTTACCAAAACCATCAATCGGATCTTCTACTTGATCGCTGGCAAAAACATCTTCTGAATCAAGATCCTCAAACGGCAGTGAGAGAACGGCGTAGTCACCATTCGCCTCCACTGGAAGAAAACTCTCCGGTCCGTCAGCATCATAATCTGAACTTGGAGGAAGCCATTGCCATTGCTTCATCATCGGATACTCCCACCACGAGTACGAGGCATCACAATAATCGTCTGGAGTTGTCGCGATTCCAACAGACCAAGCCACATCACCACTATCATCAAAGGCGGCATTGTTGGAGGTATTACATGAACGTGTTGGGAGTGGGAAGCTATCATTTGAAAGCTCTGACATAATCATGTACCCCTCCCCAGACTCTTCATACACCTCCTCAAACAACGCACGACCGAGTTCTAATGGTGAGTCTGTCACCGCATAATCAAATGGATAAATATCCCCTGAACCGTCTGCGAAATCACTTCTGTTTCCGCCTGTGTAGAGATCTGAGTAACTTTCCCACAAACGATTGGTCCAAGCCTTGTTTGAATCATCCGGGTCTGCTGATGAAGCTTGCACAATCTGAGCACAAGCCAAGTACGGCATCATGCTTCCATACCCCTCAAAGCTCTCTGCTTGAGCGTACATGGTTGTTTCCACACAGGTGCCTGTGTATGTTGTACCGGAACAGTCAATAGTCTCTGTAGCCGCCGTACAGCTGACCGATGGATCATTCATACAAGTAAGAGCTGGAATATCAACAATACCATCATGATCACTATCGATATCAAAATCAGCACAGTAATTCCCATAAAATGATGAATAAGTACAGTCATCATCGGACGTGCAGAGTTTTGATGATGAACTGCACTTTCCAAATCCGAAATTATCCATTGGGCCCCACGCCATGTGAGAAAACTGTGCCAAATCAGCAACTAGTCCATCACTCGCAATATACTTATCCGAACTCCCAATCGGCCATGTCCCGTCATACCACTCACTCACTCCACGGGTGACACAGTCTCTTAAAAAACTCTCATCACTCTCATAATCATCTGGACCATAGTTAAGCCAACCAGCGGAGTAGACGGACTGTCCAAGTGTGTTCTCCCCTCGATATGTGTAATCACCTGAATTATCTTTAATTGAATCCAAACACGATTCCCCAGCATCAGGACCTTGGAGATGAACACTGTCTCGATGGATGCACATGTAAGGACAGTCGTCCGAAGCTCCGTGTTCAGCTAAGTAATCATCAATCACATTATCCTGACACAACGCATCTGCATGATCTTCACCATCTGCATCCTTCCAATTATCCTCTCCACCGATCGCATCAGAGATGGTGTTGTCGCAATGACCAAGAATCGCAAAATACTGATCAGGACACAGAGCATTATCAATACAGATATCATCTTTTCCATAAGGATCTCCCTTACCTTCTTCCCATCCATCACAAGCCCCACCAGCAAACCCAGAATCTGCGCAGGCCCACTCTATATCATCCACCACACCATCACTATCTAACTTTGCTCCTGTTGGATACAGGTCAAAGTACTGAGCGACCTCCGTACAGAAGTAGGTATTTTGTAGTGGGTAACCTGCTTCTGTGTACTTTCCATAAAGGTCTGTGGCCCCAGAAAGCTGGTCAACCGGGAGCCATGTGAGGCAGGCCTGATCCTGATCTTGGGAACTTCCGTTGAGTTGAATCGAGGTATCTCGTTCAATACAGTATCCCTGCCAACCGTAAAGCGTCTGAATACTTGTGGCACTCTCACAGGTACTGGATGCTGATCCAGATCCGTCACAATCACTATCCTCTGAGCAAGGCCAACCCGCTTTATCTCCGGAAGCACAGAATCCTTCAACAATTGGATCATTCGCAATCGTTCCGGCTTCGTAATAAAGGTGTTTCGTCCCTTCTCCGTATTCAACTTTATCGTAACTACACAAACAATCATCATTCACGACCCCATCTTCATCTGGAGCACAAACGATCGCATCCTGATAACCAGAAACGTAATTGTAAGGAGTGGACCATGGCTCCACCCCATCTTCACTTGAGGCAAGTGTAATAGAGGAAGAATCTGGAATGCCATCGTCATTTGAATCAGTTTTTTTATTCCACTGTTCAACAACCTTGTAAGGGAATGGGGAGTCGGTCTCTGGATATCCACGGCACTCTTCCACGCCTAACTGACTTCTGTCGATGGCATCTGCAAAATGATCTCCATCTGAATCAACAACGTCTGTGAGACAGCGATTGTTAAAACAGGATCCAACAGCTGTGGTGTCAGATGTAATACATTCCTGTGCCCCAGAACACTCTGTTGGGTCATCTAAATCAGAACACCCTACACGGTTTGTTTCGTCACTCGTGAGTACATCAACACAAATGGATTGAATGGGGTCACAAACGGATGTGGCTCCTCCATCTGAATCAACGACACCACTACAATCATCATCTGTCGAACAACTTGGATTACTATCATCTGTATAGCCGCTTACCCCCTCTGCTTGACAGTAACCAATCACGCAGTCTTCATCGACACAATCACTGTTGGAAGAACACACGTCTGCGGGCGAGCTTGCACAATAGCCAATCGTACACGAACCACCTTGACCCACTCCACCGTCTTCTGCTGAATCACATGGGCCCGCATTGTAAACCAACCGATAATCTGAACCATAGTCATCTGCACACGTCTCATAACAGACACCCGCATCAATATTACACAGTCCACTTAGTGAACAAGTAGAATTACTTGTACATGTTGTGGTTGAATTTGGACAATCGGTAGCATCGTTGCAGGCATATTCATACCCGGCATCGTTTGTGTACGCATCACCATCAGAATCCACACAGACCTTTGTTGGGTTCAAATCAAACTGATCGTAATACTCAACAGGCAGCTGGTTTGGAATCGAGTATCCAGAATACTCAATTCCGGTCCAATTCACGTCACGTGCTGAGTAGTCAAAAACCGTCAAAATATCAGGGTCTTCTGTTTCCCAATTCGTACACTGCACACTACTTCCACGAATCTGTCCTTCAACACACAGGTCAATCGAATCACAGATCGTGTCGTACGCATTTGTCTGTGCGTTCCAGCTTGTTTTTGAGCTCTCGCAAGCCAACCAAGCGGCACAGGTGCGGTCGCGGTTAACCTTTAGAATTTCGTTGGAGTCGTTACCGAGATAATAATCCTCCGCATCCCCATAACTTAAAGCATAGATAAGATCATCCACATTCCGACAGGTTCCCTTTTCATCCTCCCCAAGGGCTGTGGTGAGATCCGGACAATCTGAATCCACCAAACATGAACGTTCAAGCCATCGCAACGATCCTGACCGATCAGATAGATCCGTCGTGAGCGAGTCATCTGTGCTATCAAGCGTGTATGAGCAGCGTCGTGCGCAAAGGTTTACTTCGTAATTTCCATCAGCGTTCGCTGCAATGCCGGCGTCTGAAGCGTCTGAAGCTGAAATCTCGAAAACCCCACCCTCGTCCAAATTACAATCAATTGGATCAACGAGATCGTTTGGATCTTGGTTATAGAAGACATCGGCATGAGTGGACGTCACATAACTTGCACTTGCGTTGTAGTTCAGATCTGAATCGGTGGTGTTGTTCAGGAGTGCACAACCAAATTTTTGGCTCACAAGCCCGTTGCAGCGCTGTGTGTCTGTCAGTGTTTCCTCGTCAAGCAATTCGTCATTAGTGACATAGTAGGACTGACCGTCCTCATTGAGTCCCCCACCAGTATCCACCACATCAATAAATTCGGTACAAAAATCGTACTGCGTTGGACAGGTAGCGATCCAGGCTTCGTAGTCATCATCGCCATTATTCCAAATCCCAAGCTCCTCACCCGAGATTAAGTAGGCATTTTCACTCCCTGAATCCCATTCCTCGTCGTCGTCTGTGTCGTCGAAGTAACATGGTTCACTCGTATCCGTTCTAAACCAACCATAGTAGGTCTGACTATCGATCGTGACGGAGGTTTTATACTCACAGGTCTTGTCGTATGGATCCTTGAAGTACCAGTTGCTTCCATCTGATGAGCTCCACTCTTCACAAAACAACTCTTCATTCGAACACAAAATATTTTCGTAATCCGATGGGAGATTGATGAGGTACGTTGATTCAAAACTTTCAACTTCACTCTGATCCTGATTAAACGTTGGAACACCAACTTCCTCACAGCCCATCACCGAAGAAGAACAGGCATAGGCATCATCCGCCACAATATACACCGGCTGATCACCCTGCACGATGACCGTTTCAGGACCATAAACGATTCCAAATCCCGTACTGGAATCGATTGGGAGTGGATCTTCAAACGTCATTTCGGCGTCAAACGTACAATAACTTCGACCAGAAGTAATGGTGCAGTATTCAACACCGTCCACCTCACAGGTTCTGTTCGAAGGAATGGTCTCTCCATCACTCAGATCTCCATCCGTATCATAGACACAACGCGCGTTGGACACCTCTTGGTATTCAGAGTCGGAGTTGTAGGTATTGTAGAACGCTTCACAACCAACCACTTCTTCTTCACAGAGGCTTGAGAACTGATACAAGTCAACATCATTCCCCTTCTGGTCCTCGTAAGCCTCACATCCTAGGTAGTACTGATTTGATTCAACACCAGCTGGAGAGGTGTCACAGGTGGATGGAACCACCCATGAGTCTTTAATAATGGCAATATTCTCTTCGACTTGCTTGAAGGTAATGTTATCGATAAACATCTCTTCATCACCACCTGACGTTGCTCCGTCTAGGAGGAACGTGAGGACAGCGTCTTGATCGACGTCTGTTAGAGCTGATGTGTCGAGCGGTCCAACGGAATACACCTCCCAAGAACCCGTAAGTTCAATTGGTTCAAGATCTGTATAGCTTGTAGAGGTGTTATCCGGATCTACAAAATCGTGGTAGACAGCGGAAGTTCCCCCATCCTCGACAAGGGCGACGAGCATGTCCGCTGAACCCTTAGCCCAGAACTCGACCACAAATGTTTTGCCGGCGGTCAGGGTGTCCACCACGGTTCCACAGCTCCACTCTCCATCTTCAATGGTGCATGCTGCGTCTCCTTCTAAGTCGCCATCCAAATCCACTAAACAGGCACCATCACTGTCACTCAAATAACGAGCCGAGTAACTGGTACAGGTTGCTGCTGCATTATCTGCATCAAAGGCATCTGTGTTGTCAGAACCATTCAAATATTCATGTAATGTTGCAAACCCGCCGTACCCCGCAGAGGATGTGATACGCAATGAGTGCCCCTCTGTGGCCACAGACTCGTTACTGATTGAAAGTCCTGGAGTGGCTGAGACCGTGAGAGACTCGAAGTCACCATAAGTTCCCCCTTCAAAGTTTTCACTCAAAAGTGTTGTGGCGTTGCGACCCGTCCCACCGGTGTAGAGTCGGCATCCTGCCTGCTCCTCTGGACACTCGGTTGCCAAACTTGGCAACGAGTAATAACGACAGAATCCCTGTGCAGTCCAGTATCCACCAGAAGCATCACAATCATCTTCGGAAGATTCGTCTTTTCTATACGCCGTACAGGCATCGTCAACACTAATCGTTTCAGAATAGAGACGGTAATGAACAGTTCCTTCTCCGTCGAAGAACTCACGGCAATCTGGATTATTAAAAATGTCATCGTGCTCGTTACAATCGTCATCTGCTTCAAGTGTACTCACGGTTGCAGAATCATCTGCACAAACAACAGTATCTTCACTGCTCACTTGCCATTCAACACATGGCGCCACGTCAGCAGAGGTGTCTGGATCAACATCAAGCGTGCCATCTCCATCCTCATCTTGGGTATAGGTAATCGTTGAACTGCTACTCAAATTCGACTCAAGCAAGTACCAGGTCTGCAGCTGGTATCCCGCATTATCTGAACCTTCCCAGGTATAAAAAACGGCCGGAGTCTTTGCAGAATCAGAATCGTCTGCCATGTCTTCTGTTAAACATGCACGAAGCTCCGTGTAGTACTCAACACTCTCCCCTCCTTCTGTGACAAGACCTAGGTTGGTAAATGCATCACACCCAACATATTGCTCAGAGCAGCCTGCTGCCTGGTCTGCAATAAAGTAGAGTGGAAATTCTTCGTCATCGTAACTGGTGGCTTCCTGCTTGTAGGTCGTATACCCAACACACTCGGATGGACACTCATCGAGTTCGGAAATAATGGCTGGAACGGATGGATCTCCGTCTTCAGGAGTATAAAGGCTACATCCAACATTTTGTGCCGAACACATTTGGGAGTAGCTGTCGCACGCATCTGGATCAGTTGAGGCGCCTGTGCATCCGAGGTAATCCGGAGCGATCTTGTAGTAAGCAGCCGTTGGTACGGTGAGATACCCTGTGGTGAAGGCATTTGTGTTCTCTCCTACTTCCAATTGCACTGCATCGAATCGGAGTACCCCACCACTCGTCACATTAACGAGTCCTTGGGTGACTTCTGTGTTCGTGGTGAACGTACACTCCACGCGTGTCCATTCCCCAGTAGGAAGGGTGCTGGTATCGGCTGGATCAAGTGTCACAATGTAGGAACCCGTACTTGAAAACGTTCCATCACAGTCACCGCCAACGGACGTTCCACTTAAATTCACAGGATCGCCATCTTCGTCATACAAGAATATCGAAATGTTTCCACTCGATTCTGATGCATCATCCGCACGCACGTAGGCACTCAATGTGTAAAAGTTACTTGGTGCAAGACCAACATATTGACCAAACCATGTTCCATCAACCTCAAGCGCAGCATCCCCGTAATAGGCGTCACCAGATGTGTCATAGTCGTAGGTTGAACCACTCACGATTTGCCAGTTATCTGGCACGGCATCCCCATCGTCGTCATCCTCAAAACTCGGATTCTTCACCACGTTTAAGATGGTATCCTCGTCAATTTCGTATAACTGTGTGCATCCTGCGTCAGAAGAATCACACTCAGAAACGGCATGTGTGACATAGAGACGATCCTCGTACGAGTAGACCTCAGCTGCCGTTGCATCATCAACGTCATCCTTTGAGGCGTATTCACCGAACGAAGCACGGCTGGATGTATCCCCCGCTGAATTCTGATAGCGATTTACGCTATCGCGTTCTGCTGTCATGTAGTCGACTCCATCTGGGAGCCACTCATAGGTATCGTCTGATTCATCATCCTCTGTTCCCCCATCCGAGTAATACTTATTCGTGCGGTACCATAAACACCCAGCATTGTCCCCATCACACACACTATAGTCCACCGTACTGACAAGGTACCCATCACTGTCTCCTGTTGTTGTATTTTCAAGGGCAAGGCATGTGGTGTATTGCTCTGGACACTCCTCTCCACGGAAACGCCAAACGTTTCGCTCTTGGACACAGTAACCATAGCCATCTGTACAATTTCCATCGTTGTCTTCTCCAATACAACTTGGAGCGTCCACACACTCCCCTAATCGACCATTCACCAACGAACTGACACGAATCTCCGCATTAACCGTGGCGCGACACTGAGTTTCTGGATACTTTAACACCCAGTTTGGATCGATTAAGTGACACCAGCGATTATCATCATTGTCAGAACTGGCAGAACCAACCGTTCCTAAATCGGTACAGTCATCAAATCCATCAATGATCTCTTGGAGCGAATCTGGATTGCTCGGATCATTTCGAAGTGCAGCAAGTTCCCAGCCAATTGGCAAAACACGTGCCTTACGGAGCTTCACAATGTTTCCGTAGCAGTACCCATAGGTATAACAAAATGCATCTTGGTTGGAAGAACGATCTTCTGGAGAAATAAGAGGCCAATCACCATTCAACAGACCCTCATTGATGGCTTCCTGCACCGTGAGCGGTGCCCCACTGTTTCCACGACTAACAGCCGCAAGAAAATTCGAATCCATCACACAATTATTTAACCCTCGATTATTACCACCCCCAGCAGTACACACCACAAAATTGCTCAAAAGATCGATCGAACCTGTGGCGATTGGACTTGAAGTAAGGAGTGATGCAAAACGATCTTCGGCGGCACCACGATCGCCTCCACTACTTCCTTCATAATCATTAAGGTCAATGTCAGGAGTATCAATAGCAAATAAACCGGTATAAATCCGATTCAAAAGTGTTGAAAGAAGTGTATTAACAAATGTCGAGGCGGTTGAAACCGCAAGACCTCCCAAAAGATCTGCATTCTGAATGGCTGCCTGCAAGTTTGCGTCACGCGTAGCCTTTCCATCTGCATCAAGAGTCGTCTTCGTAAATTCTGCTTGTAGCGTTTCAGAAGGTGTTTCTACATTTCCGGTTATAAAATTAATGACATCTAGATACTCTTTTTCGGTACGCTCAAAAAAGTTCGTCATCTTTTTCTCATGAATCTGCTGATCAACAGCCACATTCAAACGCAACGAAGCGGAGAGCTCATTCGCACCTGGTGCCAAAGACTCAGCAAACTTTTTCTTAATGGCCGTGTTCCGCGTATCTGGATCTGAAATCGTCTGATAGGTATTCGAGATGTAATTATTCCAGTTCTTCCCTACCTCCAAAATGTCACAGGAAGGTTTGTCAGGCTGATACCTCTGTTTAATTCCAATGGAAACAGCCCAGTTAATCAGTGGACTGGGAGCACACAGGTTGAACCCAATTCCTAGATACCCATTTGTAATATCGTTCAACTGACCAAGAGTCTCACCTGCTACATCAAGTCCTAACTGACCAAAGGCTTCTGCGGGTGATTTATCATAAAAGAGTGACGTCTCACCTGGACCACCCGAAGCAATCGATACAGCTGCTTCGTAAGCCAATCGATCAAGAACAAATTGAGAAACATTCAAAAGTGCTTGCAGAAGAACCAATCGAAATTGTGGACTGATAATCTTTTCTCCAATCGTGTGCAAAACCAACCTCAAACCTGTAGCTGGACAAGTCGTTGTGATCGGACCACCCGTTGGACATGCCCCCTCTGCCGCACCAGCACTCACTTCTTGCCTTGCGGTTGCATAGTCCATGGTGCTACCGAATTGTCCAGGAGATGCAAAAGCTGCTTGAGCCTGCGGGACATCAGAAAGAAAAACCGACCCAAGACTCAAACAAAAAACGAGCAGGAATAGAGTGACAACAAATCGTTTTGTTTTAGGCGTTACCTGCATAAGGTTACTCAGTCGTTTCTGTGCTTTCTTCTGTTGCCGCAGCTCCCTCATCTTCTATCTCTGAAAGCGTTTCGTAAAAAAGTTTTGCAAGAGTCTCATCGTCAATTGCATCCAACTCCTCTTGGGACACTCCTGACTCCAACAGTGCGGCACGCACTTCATTCATTGTCACTGTCTGGAGATATTCAGTGATAGACTCCGGATCACTCAAGTCAATGTCGACACCAGCTAATTCTGAATCTGCTTCCGCCTCGATCAGTTCCTCCAGCGCTGGATTGGTTGTTGTGGCCTCTTCTGCATCACCATCCACCGAGCTACAGGTTCGACCAACAGGACATCCTGGATCATTCCCTGAATAGACTTCTTCGTAGTCGCTATAACCATCCGAATCTGAATCAATAATGTAGGGACTCGTCTTGTAGATGTAGAGCTCGTCGTAGTCGACCAAACCATCACCGTCTGTGTCCTTCGTCTTTGATTCCTCAAGCGCCTCAGCCTCCCGCTCCCCTGTGGTCAAAAACGTTTCCCCTGTATACAGGTCTGCAATTTGTGTTTGAATCGGCCGCATCAAGTTTGCACCAAAGGATTTGAAGCCAAAAAAGACTCCACCAACCCCAAGAAACATCAATAGAGCAAAAGCAATCTTCTGCTCCGCTCCGAGGGGTGAACGCGGGCGATTTCCGATGCGTTTAATCGCCATAATCTTAAAACCATTATAACAAAACACCTAGGTAAGTCCTAGGTGTTTTGAGCAATCAATTGCTTGTATTTGTGGGTAAGTTGTTTCCAGTCGTCCACAGTGAGGGTTTCAGCGCGTGCTCGCGGGTCAAAACCTAGGTCTGTCAACCACATTTTTACCTGTTCTGAGTCAAGACCTCTGAGGGATGAGAGATTCTTGTGAAGCTGCTTGCGCTTAGAAGAAAAACCCTGTTTTGCGATCTGAATGACTGACTCTTGATCCCCCATAGGGAATAGATCAAGCCTCACTACGGCCGATTGAACTTTGGGAATGGGTCTAAAGGCTCCTGCGGGGACCGTAAAAAGTTTCTTGCACTCTGCATAAGCCTGGCACACCACAGAAAGTAGACTCATCTCTGGAGGTTTGGCCGTAATTCGATCCGCAACCTCTTTTTGCACCATGAGAATCAGACTCACGGGTCTAGGTTCTGTGGTGAGAAATGTCTGTATCAGCTCTGAAGTGATGTTGTAGGGAATATTTGCCACGAGCTTGTACGGAACTGCGGGTCGCATCCCTGAACCACTCAGAGCATTTCCAAGGTAGAGCGTGATCTGATCATGAAAGCGCTCTTGAAGTCCATCGATTAATGTTTTGTCAGCCTCGATCGCGGTAACCTTCGCCCCAGCGTCCACGAGTGCCTGTGTCAGAACACCTGTACCCGGGCCAACTTCAAGCACCTCTTCCCCCACTTGGATTTCTGCTCCCTCTATCATCTTACGCACTACAGTCTCATCCACCAGCCAATTCTGACCAAATGTTTTTTTTGCTCGAGGTAACATAGCTAGAGCTCGTCAATCTTGATGCCTCCCTGACGCAACACCTCAGGCAAACCATAATCATCCAACGTGACAATGGTAGACGGAGGTTCTGGAATGAGTTCGCCCGCATCAAGATAATAGTCCGGCAACGCTCCTAGCTGGTCTCGCACGTCCTGAATGGAATAACACACTGGCTCGCCCGATTTGTTCGCAGAGGTTGAAACAATGGGCTGACCCAACCCTTCTGAGAGCGCACGTGCGACTGGATGCGAAGAAACCCGAACAGCGACTTCGTCGTTCGCAATCACTCCCGGAGCAAGCTGTTCCGACAGCGCCGGCAAGATGAGTGTAAGCGGACCTGGCCAGTAACGTGTCACAAGCCGATTAAATCCACTAGGAATCCCGGCAACACGTTCAACCATTGCTCGGTCAGCCGCAATGATCGGAAGGACTTTCTCCTGAATTCGTTCTTTGATCTCACACACACGCTGTGTGGCCTCTGAATTCGTCGCATCTGCTGCCAGTCCATAAGCCGTCTCCGTTGGAAACACAACAACACCACCTCGTTTAAGGACGGCAATAGCCTCGTCTAACTGTTCTCGAGAAATGTCCATGCTACTTCTTTTGAAATGATCGGATGGTTTTTTGAAGTCCCTCTTCGAGCCGTGTCTTCGGTGTCCAGCCGAGATAAGCTCGTGCCTTGCGTGCATCAAGTGCTGAGCGTGCAATCTCTCCCGGAGGTTCCGGAAGTTTTCTTGGGCTCAGTTGGTAACCCGTAATGTCTTTCATTTTTCGAAACAGCGTATTGATATCCGTTTCTTTTCCAGTACCGATATTAAACTCCCCAATCACCTTTTTGTTCATAGCAAGCATGTTTGCCCGCACGACATCGTCCACATACACAAAATCACGTGTTTGCTTCCCCGACCCTGAAATAGCCACAGGCTCCCCCTGAAGCATCTTCTCTCCAAAAATTGAAATCACACCAGACTCACTTTTGGCATGTTGACGTGGACCGTAGACGTTTGCGTATCTAAGCGCAATATACTCGATCCCATGCACGTGATAAGCAAAGTTCAAGTACATCTCCCCCGAACGCTTGGCGATTCCATAAGGAGAAATCGGCGCTGGTGCGACTTTTTCAGAAGTTGGGATACGTGCGTCTGTGGAATACATCGCCCCACCCGTTGAAGAAAAGACAATCTTCTTCACCCCAATCTTTCCGGCGTGGTGAGCCAGCTTGAGTGTGCCAAGCACGTTTGTTTCTGCATCACTCGGCGGATCAATAATGCTTTCACGCAGGTTAATATGTGCAGCTGTGTGAAAAATAATGTCTGGGCTCACACGCTTGAGATACTTCGGAAACTGAGGATTCAAAATCGACATCTTGGTGAAGTGTGCATTGGGGTTCACGTTCGACTTTCGCCCACTCGACAGGTCATCGACAACATACACTTTAATCCGTCGCTTAATCAGTGCATCCACAATATGGGATCCAATGAATCCCGCTCCCCCGGTCACTAATGCTGTTTTGTATTTCTTGGCCATATTAATCGTTGTCACGATTTGCTTCTTCGAACCGATCTGATTGTTCAAGCTCCCATCGAAGAAATGCTTCCATAAAAGGTTCTAGCTCCCCGTCGAGTACCCCTTGCGTGTCCGACGTCTCATGATTGGTCCGATGATCCTTGACGAGCTTATACGGGTGCAGCACATACGAACGAATCTGATTCCCCCATTCAGCCGAGGTATATTCTCCGCGTAATGCGTCTTTTTTCTTTTGCTGTTTTTCAAGTTGGATCTGATGGAGTTTCGACTTTAGAACCTTCATGGCTGTCTCTTTATTCTGTTGCTGCGACCGTTCATTCTGACAGGAAACAGCAATCTTCGTGGGGAGATGCACAATGCGTACGGCCGAATACGTCGTGTTCACGCTCTGCCCCCCCTTCCCACTCGAAAGGAACGTATCAATGCGCAAATCTTTTTGATCGATCTCAATCTCTGAAACATCATCGAGCTCAGGGATCACCTCAACAAGCGCAAACGTGGTGTGCCGCATCTTCTCAGCATCAAATGGCGAGATGCGCACCAAGCGATGCACGCCCGCCTCGGACCTGAAGTACCCATAGGCCCATCGTCCTTCCACACGAACAGTGACACTCTTTAGCCCCACATCTTCTGCGCGTGACTCGTCTAAAATGCGCACATCCCAATCTTTCTGCTCAGCAAATCGTGCAAACATTCGCAGAAGCATCTCTGTCCAATCCTGAGCCTCCGTTCCTCCTGAACCTGCATGAATCGAGATGATGGCCGGATCCTTGTCATAGGTGCTTGCAAACAGTGTGGCGAATTCCATTTTGGAAAACCGCTCCTTCAAATCTTTCAGCTTGCTTGCAATATCGTCATACAGGGACTCGTCCCCCTGAGTCTCAGCAAGCGCAGCAAACTCTTCTACATCGGCAACTTCCCCGAGAAACCCTTTCCACTGTTCAACTTCTGACCTCAGAGCCGCTGTCTGCTTGCTTACACGCTGTGCCTGCTCTTGATCATTCCAAAAATCCGGTGCCGTCATCTCAACATCAAGCGTCTTAATCTGTGTCTCCACGGCATCAAGGTCAAAGTAACCCCCACGTCTCGCGTGCGCGGACCTGGAGGTCTTGGATGTTAGCAAGTAACTCCTTCATAACTTAAAGTTTGATCTGCTTGGCGTACTTTCCTAAGACAGGCATGTCCCAAAATTTTCCGTTGAGCGCATTAATCATTCCGAGAATGATCAGAATAAGGATTACAATGGTTCCAAGCATCCAGACAATCTGTCCAATAATTGGAATGATGTTTCCCACCCATAGAATGAGCCAGGCAATCAACAGAACCAAACCTTGCTTTCCATGATGCTGCGCAAACTTACTATCCTTCTTAAGTAAAAGCGGAACCACGCAAAGGATCCCAAGATACCCAATAGCCGCAATAAGACGATCTTCCTGGAGCCCTTCTGATGAATGAGATGTATTCTTTTGTGTCATAGATTTGGTTAATTCTTAGCTAATTGTAACAGAACTGAGCCGCTTCTCCAACTAAAAGACAGGGCTTATACCCTGTCTTTTCTCTGTTGAGTAGGGCTGTTCCCTAATACATTCCTGGCATGCCACCTGACATTCCTCCCCCTATTGCTGGTTCGTCCTTGGTTGGAAGATCCGTAATGGCGCACTCGGTGGTAATCACCATAATCGCAATCGATGCTGCGTTCTGAAGAGCAAATCGTGTGACCTTGGCTGGGTCGATCACACCAGCTTGCACAAGATCTTCATACACGTCCGTTGCTGCATTGTAGCCGAATCCACCTTCTGCCCCACGTACCTTCTCTGCGACAACTGATCCATCTTTTCCGGCATTTGCGGCAATCATGCGAAGCGGCTCCTCAAGCGCACGTTTCAAGAGATCAACTCCCACACGCTCGTCTCCTTCAGCCGAAACGTCAGCGAGCGCGCGCATGGCACGCACGAGCGCAACTCCACCGCCAGGAACAATTCCTTCTTCCACAGCCGCTTTGGTTGCGGCGACAGCATCCTCGATGCGGTGCTTCTTCTCCTTCATCTCTGTCTCTGTTGCCGCACCCACCTTGATGATAGCTACGCCACCAGAAAGCTTTGCGATACGCTCCTGAAACTTTTCTTTCTCAAATTCAGAAGTAGCTTGTTCAAGTTGCGATTTAATCTGCTTCACCCGCTCCTGAATAGCTTCTTTGTCACCATGCCCTTCAACAAGCGTCGTGTTGTCCTTCGTGGTCACAATTTTACGTACCTGACCCAAGTCAACCAGTTCAGCATTCTCAAGCTTTAATCCAATCTCTTCAGAAATCACCTTTCCACCTGTGAGGACAGCAATATCGTCGAGCATGGCCTTGCGTCGATCACCAAATCCAGGCGCCTTGATCGCAAGCGTGGAGAAGGCTCCACGAATCTTGTTCACCACTAGGGTGGCAAGCGCTTCTCCGTCGATATCTTCACAAATAATCACAAGCTCTTTCTTTCCCGTTGTGGCGACTTTCTCGAGCAATGGAAGGATATCTTGCACCGAACTGATTTTTCGATCCGTGAGCAAAACATAGGCATCCTGATACTCAGCTTCCATGCGATCAGGGTTTGTAATCATGTACGGAGAGACATAACCCTTGTCGAACTGCATCCCCTCCACAACCTCAACATCCACACCAAACGCCTGAGACTCTTCAACAGTGATGACGCCATTCTCTCCAACCTTCTCCATAGCCTTCGCAATCATGGCACCAATCTCAGGATCGTTTGCAGAGATAGAAGCAACATTCTCAATCTCCCCACCCTTAATTGGGGTGGCGATCTTTGCAATCTCACGCACAAGTGCTTCAACGCCTTTTTCGATCCCGCGTCGGAGGGACTGTGGGTTTGTACCCGCGGTGACATTTCGAAGTCCCTCTGTGATCATGGCTTGAGCGAGCACAGTAGCAGTCGTTGTTCCGTCTCCCGCAACATCGTTTGTTTTGCTTGCCACTTCCTTGACCAATTCCGCACCAAGATTCTCAAACTTATCCTCAAGCTCAATTTCCTTCGCAACCGTCACACCATCCTTGGTCACGGTTGGGGCTCCATAGCCTCGGTCAAGAATCACATTGCGTCCCTTAGGGCCAAGTGTGACCTTCACGGCATTTGCGAGCTTATCAACACCGCGCTTGAGTGCGGCACGTGCGTCTTCATTGAATGAAATTTGTTTTGCCATATTGTTCTCCTGTTATTACTCGACGACGGCCATAAGGTCGTCCATTTTGATAATGAGATATTCTTCCCCATCCACTTTAACCTCATCTGGCGCGTATTTTTTAAACAAGACGGTCTGTCCGACAGAAACCTCCATCGGTGAACGGGAACCATTCTCCATAACACGTCCAGGACCAACCGCCACAACCTCTCCACGCTCTGGTCGCTCCTTATCAACGGTATCTGGAATGATAATCCCAGCAGCTGACGTCTCTTCTTTTGAGACCGCTTTCACGACAATGTGATCTGAAACAGGTGTGAGTTTCATACTCGTGTGAATAAATTCTTAATAGTGTTAGATAAAATAAGACGCTAGCAGTCTATACGTAGGAGTGCTAACGCCGTCATTTTGTCTAAGTTGTGAAACCCTGTCAAGAGATCTTTTTGGTGATCTATTTTGCTGCGTGTTCTACCAAGATACGTTCTTCAACCGTTTGATCATCCGGAAACTCTTGAAGCTGCTCAAGGACCCTATCTGGAATCGGCATCTGTGCTTCCTGTGCCAACCGGCAGATGAACCCTTCAAGTTCATCTACAAACCTATCGTCATCAAGAAAATCGCCTTGCGTCTCCAAAAATGGTTCTTCCTCTTCATCCAGCGATGTCAGTCCTTCTGGTCGAGGAGGAAGATCGAGTGTCTTCGTCACACCACGCTCGCGCCACATGGATTGACGATCCTCAATATTCATATGCGGCAAAATAAATCGATACACCCAGAGCATGAATTCCTGCTGAACCCCCCCAATCCCCTCACGACGAAAGTAGACTTCTGCATCGGCTGGGTGAGCGAGTTGTGGCGCATGGAGGTAGGTGCCGTTTTGTTGCTTATAAAGAATCTGAAGCGTCGACAGATTATTTCTTGACGCTTCCATATCGACAAGTCCTAACCCCTCAGCTGTGGAGAGCATGGCTCCCCAATAATCTTCAATACGTCGATCAGCGTTCTGCCCAGCAACGGATTCTGGCAGCATGTAAGAGATGGTTCCTGTCAGCATTGATGGAATAAATCGACGAATCGCTCCGGCCCGCTCGGCGATCCCAAAATCGATTGGGCGAGAAAGAGATTCCTCCCCATCATTCAGATTCACAATGACGTTGTCGGACTTGATATCTCGATGAATCCATCCTTGCGCATGCATGCGTCTCAAGACACTCACCACTGACCGAAGTGCCATGGCCTGTTTATACATCCACTTCGCTCCTTCTTTAGATGGCTCAATGTCCTGCATGGCTTTTTCTGAATCCAGAACCTCATACGAGGGTCTTACAGACTCTTCTGAAGTATCGAGAGGGTGTTCGATACGTTGTTGAATATTCGCAAGTGGCAGTGTTGGTTCATAAACAACCTTAGCCACAGGAGGAGTTGAGGGTTCTCGTTGTTCATAGCGGCGCTGAAGGACCACATCTTTCAAACTTGAGCCACGGTGACGCTCCATCACAAACGCAATCCACAGCCCATCAGATTCATCATAGACCACCTCGTCCCCCACATAGTCACCAGCAGCCATTGCGGCACCGATCTCATTCCAAAGCAGCCCAGTCAAATGCGCTTTGTTAGGACGATCACCGGAAATGGCCATCAGCTTGACGAGACGTTTCCGCTGTTTCCCTCCCCCATGACGCACCTCGTACACAGAACCAAAGCCTCCCTGAGCTATTTTTTTCCCGATCTGCCATTTAAGTCCGCGCACATAAATTGCATTGGGTGCCACGGGTCCGTTTTGATCGATGATTGGTGGTGGTGGCTGCTCACCGTTACGTTTTTCTCGCACACCTTCAATAGGTGTGGAACGAATTTCCTCCTCAAGCTCTGGACTCCATTGATATCCTTCTGGCATTTGGACATCCCGTCCGTGTTCTTTAAGCACCCGCTTCACCCAAGCCTCGTCTGATAATGCAGAATGTTCACGTCGCAGATCACGCACCTGCTCACCCATCACATCCACATCCACGATATGAGTCATGTGTTCCGAAATCTCAACACGACCCCCTGTCTCCTCTTCGTGACGATTGCGAAATCCTTCTGGTTTCATAGGTTGGATCAAAAATGTTTCGTCTCTTCAAAACTGTACCGGGCGACGCATCCAAGAGCAAGGGCAGAAAGTGCCAAACCTGGCCACAGGCTCCAGAGGTAGTGATCAAAAAAACCCACAACAAAAAGAAGGGCAAGGAGAGAGGTCCCAAACACCCCCCCTGCTCGTCGTCGGTTCAGTCGCAGCTGTTTCCACAGAAGCCAGATCACTCTTGCGGCAAGCACAAATCCAAGCATGCCAACCTCGGCCATGAGAAGAAGAAACGTATTATGGATAGGTTGATAACTCCATGCCTCATGCCCTGGATCTAAGGACTCAAGGGCAAAGACATACCCACCAGGCCCCACGCCAACCAACGTCGATGTAAAATACACATCATTAAAACTCGTATACTGACTGGCACGTTCTTCGATCGATGTCGCCTCAACATGGAGAGAGGGGTTGAAGCGAGCAAGTAGCTGATTGTGAAAAATCCCCAGAGTAATCAACACGCTCACGAGACCAAGAGTCATCAGGGGTACAGCTCGTGAGGGAGGCATCTTCCGAATCCAAAGCATTTGAGCTACAAGAAGTACGAGCGCCGAAAGGAGTCCAAACCACGCACTACGAGAAAACGTCATGGTGAGTGTGGCGGATAAAAGCACAACCAAACTTCCCACAAGCCACAGAAGACGTTTTGAGGTAAGAGAACGTATGCTCCAAGCAAGCATCATCAGTGCAACGGCCACATAGCCACCAAAAATATTCGGGTGCGGAAAACTTCCATAGGCCCGCATCATACGACTCGTCGCTGTTTCAACAACCGCAACACCTTGAACCGCAACGTCTTTTGTTGCGAGTCCTAACAAGGTCGAAGCACCACTCGACCCTGTAGCCACTTGGCACACACCAAGGAGTGAAGGCCCTACAAGCCCAAGAGCAAGTAGAAAAGAAAGTCGATTCAGCGACGTCCGCTCATCGAGCACAAGAGAAAATAAGAGGAAGGCTGTGAGTACATGAAGCACATGAAACCATCCAACCGTGACAACATGAGACAATGCCAAAGAAAAAAAGACAGCTCCCATTGTCACCATGACGGCTTTGAGCAGCTTCTCAGCGCCTGGAGTCAACTGGAGTCTCCCGCGCAAGAGATACGCCAGAACCACCAATATCTCAACCACATAAATCGACAGAACGCCGTACTCACTCATTCCCTCTCCAGCAGAGAGCGTATGAAAAATATACCGTGTCTGCCAAGGGAGCAGGAACACCGAAAGCGAAAAGAAGATGTGGAAGAGCTTTAATTTCATAGGTGACGCTCTAACAAGGACTCAAACGCATCACGATAGAATTCTCGACGGTCGTTCTGATGAAATTTCAACATCTCGTCTGTGACCACCACACGAGAATCGGTATTTGCAATCTCCTTCAATGTTGCGGGAAGTCGTCTACGCTGCAGTGTGCGACTCATCGCATTTAACCACCCAAGAGAAATAGGAAACGAGATGTGATAACGGAGCGTTTGGTAGGGATGAACGGATCGAGCATGTGCATGTGGAAGGACACGGTTCACCCACCGGTTCTCTTGTTGAAACTGGATCAAATCACCTTGATGATCCACAAGCGACACAATCGACTTGCACCAAAAGGCAAGGTAGTAATCTCGTTCAAGTTTCACACGCTCCATCTGTAGCGCCTCCCGTGTCGAAAAGAAACTGAAGCAAAACGGATCTTGTGCCCCCGTATGAGGACGCTTTTTCAAAAGAGCAAACGGAGCCACAAGCAAGAGGCGTGTCAGCCAGATGTGATTCGGTCGTGTAATGATATACAGATCAATATCGCTCTCGCGATTGGTAAACCACCAAGAGAGAGTGTTCACCACCCCAACCGATTGAACCCCAGGGACGATCTGGATAAACGGAAGGACACGTTTAAGAATGCGAAACTTCCGAAGGGCATCAACAAACCGATCATGCCGACCCTCAATCTGTTTTGCAAGGGGCAAGGTTCCTTTCAGCGCATAAAACCCTTCCTGAAATTGAACCTTTTGCCTGAGCCACTCACTCTCCGCAAAAGCCCGATACACCTCACTGAGTTCATAGGTCCTCTCCGGCTCAATCATCCACTTCCAGACCTCAAAGACTGTCACGGGGTATCCCGTAAGCGAAAACCAGGCCAAGGTTCGGACCGTCGCTTGTTCAAGAGGTGTGGGCATAAATCGTCATCATCTTACACGTTTCACACCGTTTGCCCCTGTGGACGATTGACAAAACCGCTTATTTCCCTTATTGTCTTTCTCTTGCACTAGCCTGGAGGATAGATGAACATCTACGTGCAATACGGACTCCTGCTGCTCATCCCGGCCGCACTGGCCCTGGGAGGCGCTCTGCTTCTCAGGCACTGGAAGAACATCAACAAGCGCACGGCCGACAGCATCGTCTGGCTCAATCGCTACTTCGTCTCGCAAGGCTTCCCCCACGTTCCAGCCTCAGACGCGGTTCGTGAACACAGCGAGGAGATCTCGGAGATCTACGAGAAAAACCAGGGGGCACTCATGTTTGCTGGCTTCGCCACGCTCGCCATCGCCACGAGCCTCATCGCCTATGGGCTCATCCTGAACGCTTCCTGAAAGACCTGCACGGGGTCTTTTTCAAATTCAAAAACCGCTCTTCGACAATGCTGAGAGCGGTTCTTGTTTATACTTCTAATTAATCCTCTTTTTTTACATCCCGAATCTTCGAGAAAACAAACTGTTGCTGGAGAATCGATACGATATTCACGGTGACCCAGTAGACCGTCAACCCTGCGGGAAGAGACGATCCGATGACCACCGTAATCGCCGGCATAAAATACATCATGGACTTGTTCATACTTGCAAGCATGGACTCATCCATTGCCCCCTTCTTTCCACGCACTTGCTTTGGTGGACGTCGTTGTATGAGCATGCGTGTTTGCATGAACTGAAAGTATCCAGCGAGAACAGCCAAGTAGACACTCGGCACAGATAAATCAATGACCCCAAGAAAAATATGATTAATGGAACCAGGATTCGGAACAAACGTATAAAGATTCAAAAGAGTCTCCGGACCAAACCCAGCCAACAAGACCCGATACAAGGCAATCAAAATGGGGAGCTGAATAATGATTGGCAGACACGATGAAAGAGGATTGACCTTTTCTGTCTGATACAACTCCATCATTTCCTTCGCAAGCTTCTCGCGATCATCTGCGTACTTAGCTTTCAATTCTTCAATTTTTGGTTGCAATTCCTGAAGAGCCTTCTGAGCCTTCAGGGACTTACTCATGAACGGCCAAAGGATGACCTTGATCAAAATCGTAAGAGCAATAATCGCAAACCCAATCTCTGCCCCCGGAATAATTCCATAAAAGAATACCAACAGGTTGAAAATCGGGTCGTAAAGAAACGTGTGAAAAAGATTCCCCATAGTTATGTTGCTGATTCCTCCTTAGGAGTCTCTAATGCATCAACGACTTCTTCTGTGACTTCCTTAACTACTACCTCTTCCGGCTCGTGCTCCCCGATCTCACTTCCTTCCTCCACGGCTGCCTCCATGACCACCTCTCCGACCTCCTCACCTTCCTTTTTTTCCTCTTCCTTTGTTTCCAGTTCCTCATTGCCGGAAATGTTGATCTTCCAGCCAGTCAATCGAGCAGCGAGACGCACATTCTGTCCGCCTTTTCCAATCGCAAGCGACAATTGATCATTTGCCACCTTCACAGAGGCTGCCTTCTCTTCCTTATCGAGATCTACACTCAATACCTTGGCTGGTGAAAGCGAGTGTGTAATGAATGCCACCGGATCATCACTCCATTCAACAATATCAACCTTCTCACCACCAAGTTCTGCAATAATTGTTTGAATACGTGTTCCGCGCTGACCGATACAGGCTCCAATTGGATCAATGGAATCATCCTCGGTTGCGACCGCTACTTTTGATCGAGACCCGGCCTCACGTGCGATTGCCTTCAACTCGACGAGTCCATCAGCAACCTCTGGAATCTCAAACTCAAAAAGTTTTGAAACCATTTCTTCTGCCGTTCGAGAGACAAGAATTTCCGGTCCTTTTGTCGTAAGACCTACTTGGCGCACATAGACCTTGATCCGATCTCCTAGGTTATAACGCTCAGATGGATTTTGATCCTCTGGGCGCATCACACCGGTTGTACGACCAAGATCCACAAGAACAATGCGTCCCTCACGGCGCTGCACGGTTCCATTCAAAATTTCTCCTTCGTGCTCCTTGAACTCATTAAACACAATTTCACGTTCAGCTTCACGAAGCTTCTGAGTGATCACCTGCTTTGCGGTCATGGCTGCCATGCGACCAAACTCTTCTGGTTCGGGAAGTTCTGTGCGAATGATGTCATCGATCTTGGCACCCATCTTGAGTACCTGAGCCTCAGAAACCATAATATCTGTTTTTGGATTGAACCGTTGACCCATGTCTTCATCGATTGAAATCGATTGGAGATCCTCCCCTTTCTTGCGTGCTTGCTCGATGTGTGTGGCAAGAGCCTCGCCACGTTCTCTGCGTTCCACTTCCAATCGTTCAAGCTCTTCAAGATCCATATCCTCGACAACAGTTTTGACATCAAACACTTTCGAGACTCCCGTTGCTGGATCGAACTCGACTTCGATGTTGCTATTTTTGTCACCGAAATCTTTTCGGTAGGCGGCTGCGAGTGCGGATTGAATCGCATCAATCACTGATTCATAGGCTAATCCTTTCTCTTCACAGATCTGACGAATGGCTTGTTCAATAAGAGATGACATATGTTTTGATCAACTTCATTTGTAGTTTCTAATAAATAAACCTGTCTCATCGACAGGTTCCAGTAGCTCAACGCTACCATGTGTCACTCGGCATGTCAATCTCGTGGATGTGTGTAATCTTAGGCGGATCCACATCATATTCAATCGCAACAACATCTAAACGCCAGGGACGCTCGAGCCAACATTCCTCTCTCAAAATCCATTCAGCAGATCTCGCCATCCGTTGAATCTTCTCTCTCGTCACACTTTCTTCCGGGGATCCAAACGTCTTTGTCCGACGACTCTTCACCTCAACAAAAACGACCTCGGCCCCATCAAGGCACACGAGGTCTATTTCACCAAACCGTGTCCGACGCTGCTTCGCAACAATCACATATCCCTCTGACTTCAGATACTCAGCCGCTAACGATTCCCCTGCGTTTCCAAACCGCCTCCTGACATCCATATCAACGCTTTTTCTTTCTCTTTTTCTTTTTTGCTGGAAGATACTTTGAGACGGACTTCCGATTCATATCCCGTTCTCGCATCGCTGGAATATCACGTCTTGCGTACCGGACAAGCACGAGCAGCCACACAATCAATCCGACAAGCCAGAGCGGATACCAAAACCGTCCACCAAAAAACTGAATGCGTTCATAGCTAAAGAAGAATAAGACCACTCCGAGAAGTCCCATGGTCACAAACAATGTCCCCGCACGCTGCCCTAGCTTTTGAACATAGAGATCCTTTGTCCGATTAGAAGCGACCACACGAGTCACAATCCCCAAAAGGAAACAGAGGGCAAAAACACCAAAGAGGACATTCCCCATCAGGCCCGTCACAAGAGGTGCCTCGATGGTGAACCAGTAATTTGGATTCAATAGAATCAGAAAATTCATACCGTTTAGTTGAAAACATTACACTTAGCGCAAAAAGGATATCCAATCGTCACTCGTAACGTCAAGCCGTCCTCTCGAAAATGAGACCCCAATGCTGTGGACCTGCCTTGAATTCCTCGACGAGTCGAAACGGATGCTTAAGCACTTCTTGGATGACACCTTCTGACGCAATACGATCTTCATCCTTCACCACAATGGAACCCATCCCCGGACCCCAGTCAATAATGAGAAGCCGTCCGTGGAGCTTGAGGAGCCGAGAGGCGTGACGCAACACTTGAGGAGAACCTTTCACGAGTTCGGCGACACCAACCAGACTCACTAAGTCCATACGTTCAGATTCAATTCGAATACCGTCCGCACGCTCCATGTCGCCCCAAAGAGGTATCACATTCGGCAGAGAAAGAAGCTGTGCCTTACTCTGCATGGACTCGATGGTTCCCTTGAGAATATCAACGCCATACACTCGCCCCTCAGGACCAACGATTTGTGCAGCAGGAAACACAAAGTGCCCAAGGGTTCCCGCCCCAAGATCCGCATACCACATATCTGTCTTGAGCCCCGCACGCCTGAGTGCCTGATACGGATCAAGTAATGCGCGACCGGTCGCCATAACCATACTTATCGATTGCAACTTGTTAAGATGCACGCCAGATCCCCAAGAATGTCACTGATGATATTGGTTGCAATAAAGATTCCAATAAAGACAATCAAGGTTCCAAGAAGTTTATAGAAGAAGTAGGAGCCTCCCTGTCCAAACTTGTCTTCTGCAAACGGGATAGAACCAAACCATTCGATAAACTTCCCTGTCTTTGCGACCATGTAAAATCCAATAACCATCACAATGAGTCCGAGGGGTATGCGAAAAAATGGTGACATAGGTCTTTAGTATAACATGCACTATTCAACAAAGGAGATGAGCAGACGTCCGGTCATCTCTTCGATGACATAGTTCCCCTCTTCGTCACGCTCACCTCTCAGATGTTCAATGTAAAGCAGGCCACGCACAAGATCATTTTCAAACATCACAGACATCTCTGAAGGAGAAACAGACCGCGTGTATTCAACACCTTCCAATGAACCCATAAATTCCTGAAGCGAATGATTGATCAAGAGCGTCTCTTCGCGAAAAATTTCAAAGCCCATTCCATCCTCAGAAACAGCGGCCCTGTATTCAACCTCATCAATCATAAATACCTGCCAGGTGTAAGATTCGACAAACACATCATAGCCTGAGACATCAAACGCTCCCCCTCTGTCGTCTGAAAGAAGAAAAAACGTGTCACCTTCTTCAACAAGCACCTGTTCATAGCGGGAGGATTCCCACGGATCAAGGTATTGAATCCCCATCAACTCCTCTACAACGACCCTAGGAACCCCCTGATAACCTCGTTTATCTCCATCTATTTGATCTAAGTCCTCACTGAACCATGCCTGAATCCCATCCAAACCATGTACTTGATAGAGATAACGAACAGTGGCATTGATTTCCTTTTGATCTTCCTTAGATATCTGTTCAGAATCTCCAGTCACCTGAGGCGTGGAGAGTTTCTGAATCGTCCCATCAACTAAGATCCCATTCTCCACCAAGAGCCCTTCTAATCGATGGATCTGACTACGTTCTGACACACTGAATGCCCCCCATGGGCCAAATGAAGTAAGGAATGCGATAAGAAAAATGGTAACTGGGATGATCCGAATATCTTTCCACTTGCTCACAAGAAAATAGACACTCATGGCAACGAGCCAGCAGCCGAAGATAAAGACGAAGTAGCGATTCTCTGTTATTCCATATTGAGAAATGCGGAACCACAAGGCCCAAAATAACATGCCTACCTGAGGGATCATGGCAGCGAAGAGCACCGTCCCAGCAATCTTGATCCAGTTCACCGTTGACCTTAATGGGTAAAGCGCCAAGTACGTCAGCACACCGAGGAATGAAAACCCGAGAATCATGTAAGCCAGCTGCCCCTCAGGCCATTCTGATAACATCAAAATACGAATCGTGTAGGCGTACAAAATCAAGAAGTAGACACTGACAAGTGGCACAAGAACAAACTGAGAGAACAACCGCACTTCTTTTGGATACGCAAGTGCTGTGTCGTGTTGCTGAGGTTTCTTTGGAAGACGATTCAAGAAAAAGAGTGGGGCAAAGGTTCCAACAAGTACCACCCAAAGTTCTGCGTACCGTTCCCCGTCAATATTGAGTTCAAAAAGAAAATCGATCGACATAAGTGCAATCGAAATACCTGCCTGGAGCGCACCGACCCAGATCCACGTGAGCACAAGTGCAAATAAAAGAGCTCGATTGTATTGCCAGAAGGCAAGGATAGATTCCTTTCCTTTCTTGCTCACAAAAGGGATAAACGTGACCAAGAGCACAAAACCCAAAGCCCACATGATGTGACGCATGTAGAGCATCGTGTCGGCCTCTGATGGATCAGGGAGCAGAACGTAATACACACCGAGCAGGACAAGGAACGCAGTATTCATCACCCACTGCTGTGGAACACTCAACTTCTTTGCCCCAAGTATCAGAACCGTGGAAACAAAAATCGGCGCAGCCAAAGACAGTGTTAAAAGAATGTTTGGGAGAATTCCTGGCTCATCAGCGTGGATCGCAACAATCCCAGTAATGGTCCCGATCACGCACACAAGCATGGCGAGCGGAAACCGTTTCACAATCTGGAAAATTCTAACAGTAATATGCTGAAGTGATAATTGTTTCAATTTCATATTGTTTTTGATTATTTTAAGTATACAGACTTGATCTTAAAGTAGGAATGGTCTAGCATGCTGAACGTTAGATATAGTCGAAGCCAGGTGAAGTTTGCTTCCAAATGAGATGAGATTGCCGTCGTGGGAAGCCAGCGCCCGAACCGTACCAAGAAGGTACGGCGAGGAGCTGGCAGGGCCCCACAAGCGGCAAGGTCGCTCATTTGGGAGCAAACTTGGGCGTTTAGCTCAGTTGGTTAGAGCGACTCGTTTACACCGAGTAGGCCGGGGGTTCGAATCCCTCAACGCCCACCATGAAAAACGTGTGACTCCGGTCACGCGTTTTTCATTTGTATGGTGGGGGCTGAGGGATTCAAACGGAAGAGGGTTTGAATCCCGTTATAGATTGACAAAATCGTCAATTTATCGTATATTTTGTCGTTCGAGATTTGCTAACTTCAACCCAGATCTCTGTCGTGCTGCCATGTAAAACGATGAAGATCCGTGTTGGATCCACCTACACGAGAAACAAGGAGGCTGCATGGCCATCTTGTACAAGCTCTGCTCGTTCATCTTCAGTGTCATGGCTGCCCTGTTGGGTGCTGGCACGTTGATGTTGGTCTCGAACTTCATCTCCGAGCCCAGCAACAGAGGGCTGCCGATCTTCGGTTTCGTGTTCATGGTGCTGGGCATCACTGCGGTCGGCGGATACACGACGTACATGATCGCGCGTGTCGCAATTCTCATGTGGCGACTGAGTCAGAAGGAGATCTCCGCCAGCACAGAACGCTGACCCCGCGGTCGGCGAGCCCTCTCCGACCGGACAAACTCCGTAAGTGGTTGAGACAACCAACAACGGAGGACAGATGTCCAAGAAGCACGCGGTCATGATGAAGCTCTTCGTCCGGGGCCTGAACCAGACGGGATACTACCTGCGGTTCGATGTCGTGAAGTACGGCGAGGAGATCGACATCGAGAACATCCAACTACAGGAGGACGACATCCCTCGGGACCAGTTCGATGGCTTCTACGGCACGCCTGAGGTCGAGGTCGAGTTCGTTACGGTTGATGGTGAGGTCTCCTTCTAAAGCCTCCCACGTCCTAACGACCAAACTCGCGCACTCGCGCTAGCGAAGAGATAGCTCACTTACGTGAGGCTCTCCGCTAACCGTGGGTGCGCTATTTCTTTAAAGCAGATCCGATTCTTGTAATCTTTTTATCTAAATCAAGACAGATAAGGACCAGCGGAGTCTGCTCACCCGAGTAGTTCCATGTATCAGAACGCTTCCCACCATGAAAAACGTGTGACTCCGGTCACGCGTTTTTCATTTAGAATGTAGGAGTCATCCAGCACTCTTGCATCATTCGATCAAATCAGTTACGCTTCTCCGCGTCCCGATGCGCAGATGGCGGAATTGGTATACGCGCTAGCTTGAGGGGCTAGTGCCCTTCGGGGCTTGGAGGTTCGAGTCCTCTTCTGCGCACCAGAAAAACCAGCAGATTCTCTGCTGGTTTTTCTATTGGATTGACAGAGACTCTTGTACGCTATACGATCATCCACCCTTCTCTCGCACCAACCGGAGAATCCTCATGACAGAAAAGAGGAAACGCTTCTACTTGAGATTGGCGCTCGCTGTGGATGCACTACACGTACTCGTGATCCTCTTCTGGTTAGGAGGATACATCTTCTACCCGTTTGAAGAGTTCAAGACCTTAAGACACATGCATTCCGCCTTTGCCGTCACTATTGTTGGTGTGCAAGCCCTGCTTAGCTGCCGCTGTCCACTGACGATCATCTCTGGCCACCTAAGAGCCATGGTGTTCCCCGATCTTGTCGACAACTGGTTCTACAAGCCTCTCACGATCAGACTTCTCAAATGGTTTGGACTCAAGACTCCAGGCATCGTCATCACAGTCACAACCATCCTCGGTGCCACACTGGCACTCGTCGCCGTCCTCTGGATCGACATATTGACCACATGAAGCACGTAAACGGCGTGCTTTTTCAATTCAAAAAACGGACTTCTATCCGTTTTTTTCTAAAACATTCTTTGTTTCCCCGTAATCACCCGCATAGCCATGGGTTCAATTCCAATGTCGAACCTTGTCCCTTCAAGCTCTTCTCCGTCGGCAAAGACGCTGATGGATTTCTCTGAACGAATGGCGAGCGACTGCATGGGTAAGGTACTTTCTTGCATCTCACTTCTGCCAAAAATCCCCCATCCTTTTTTAACCGCCGAACGAATAACCGTGTTTAAAATCCCGTCACAGGGATCGGATAAATTTGCCAAATTACGGATCTCGAGTTCTGCACGTGTGGTCGCAAAAATACGAAACTGCTCATCGCATGTAATCTCTGCTTTAAAATTTGGAATGGTGAGTCCGGTAATAAACCGTCGTCCGTTCACGGTCCCGATATCGATCGTCTCTACTCGACGAGCGGAAAGCACATCGCAAGCCCCAACCCCCTCAGGAATCCCCATGAGCTGGGCGAGCTTGTTGTTGGGTCCGAAGGGAATAATCCCTAACACCACTTGGCTGTCTGCCACAACATCAATGACTTTTCGAATGGTCTCATCATTTCCAAGGACCACAATCGTCTCCACACCCCGATCGATTTCATCACGAATCATTTCCTCTGCATTTCGAAACAACGCAAGGCGGGAAATTTTTCCAGCAATGCCAAGGTCTGTCAGCCGATTCTCTACCTCAAGCAACTCTCGCTCAAAGCGCTTGTTCTCCTGAATAAACTCATCGTAAAGGTAGCAGTACATGAGGGTGAATTAGTCTTCCGATTCTTCTGTCTCGACAGAAGGCTCCGAAGTACGTGCGACCCCCTTCCCCATGGTGAGCTTGCCATTAATCTGTGCCCCTGCCGCAACAGAAATCAGGCTTGTTTGAATATCACCATGCACCGTAGAGGTTGCCGTGAGCTCAAGCCGATCTAGTGCAGAAATGTTTCCACGCACTTCACCAGCAATCACAGCACTCTTGGCAATCACATTCGCACTAATGCGAGCACTCTCACCGATTTGAAGCGACTGAGAGGTCTCAACCGACCCCGCCACTTCTCCATCAATGATCACATCCCCGTTTGAATGAAAATCCCCCTCAACTTTCACGCCCTGGGCGATAATGGTCTGATTTCCTCCATTTTGTGACGATCTACTCTCCTGTTTGTCTTTAAACATATTTTTTTACTGGGAATCTATGCATCGATCTTAGAGAAGGACACTACATTTCGTCAACGGGAGTAATCCCCATGAGCTCCATGCCGTTTTCAAGCACCTGTTGGACCGCTTCAGATAGTGCAAGACGCTGTGCAGCAATCTCGGGTTCGGCGGTGGCAATCGGAACGTCGTTATAAAAGGCAGAAAAGGTTTTTGCAAGATCAAACAAGTATTGAGGTAATCTCGATAACTGTAGTGTCTGCCCGATAGAGAAAACGACCTCTGGATAGGACGAAAGTAAAATCATCAAGTCATGGGCAGATGGTTCTGTAAGCTTCGTTGCCGCATAATCGAGCTTGATCTTCTTAACTTTCGTAAACAGCCTTTGGATACGTGCATAGGTGTAGAGAAGATAAGGACCAGTATACCCCTCAAACGACATCGCTTGCTCAAGATCAAACACAATGCTTTTTTCAAGATCTTGCTTCAGCATACCAAAACGTATGGCGGCAAAAGCAACGGCACGAGAAACAGTATTCACCTTTTTGAGAGACCAATCCTCATGTCGCTCCCGTGTCTCCGCATGTGCACGTGCAATCATCTCATCACGAAACACTTCATAACGAACAACGTTCCCCTTTCGAGCAGCCATCGCCCCATCAGAGAGCGTGACAAAGTCATACGCCAAATGGATGAGCTCCCGATCAAACTCCATGCGCTTAAGCGTAGCAAATAATTGTTTCAAGGCATGCGATTGCCGCATGTCGACCACGTAGATTGATCGCAGAGGGTGATAATCCTCTTCTTTTTTCATGGCTAACCCAAGATCTTTTGCGTTGTACAACAATGTTCCGTCAGACTTAATAAGCAGATTCACTCCAAGATCCTCATCACGTAAATCAACAATCCAGGCCCCCTCGGACTCCACAGCGAGGCCGTCCTCAATAAGCTGATCAATTATTTTCTTGGTCTTGAGAATGAGATCACTCTCAAAATACCAATGCTCAAGTGTCAGCCCAAGCTCGTCATACACGTCGCGGAGGTAGTCAATGGACCAATCACGCGTTTCTTTCCACCTAGCCACATCCTCACCTCGTTGATTCTCAAGCTCTAAAAACACCTGCGAGACTTCTTCTTTTAAAGACGGATCTTCCTCAAGCTTCGCATTCGCTTCCACATACACCTCGCGAAGAAATTTAATTCGATCTTCCTTGGGGACTTGCTCCTCTCCGTGATACTTCTTCATCGCCCAAACAGATTTTGCCACATGCACTCCAAGATCATTGATGTATGCCACCGGTACCACATCGTACCCATTCATCTTCAACACCTCAACGGCCATTTGACCCACAAACAAATTTCGTAGGTGCCCAATGTGCACGTCCTTGTGCGAGTTCAGGTTTGCATACTCAACCATGACTCGTTTTTCTTCCCCCACAGTAGAAACCCCATAAGCCTTCCCCAGCTTCTGAATTTCACCTAAGACACTCGATCCGAATGTAGCATTACTAAAAATAAAGTTGACATAAGGACCCACCGCATTCACGCGTTCGATAAAGCCCTTTGAACCAATCTTTGCGGCAATCTCACGCGCGATCTCATCTGGTGCCTGTTTCATTTGTTTCGCCAAGGCAAAACAAGGAAAGGCAATATCCCCCATGGATGGATCTGGAGGTGTTGCAAGATCCGCCTGCGTTGGACTGAGTCCTTTAACCGCCTGCTTAAGTTCTGTGAGCACTTGCTGCTTTGCTTGTTGAAGCACGTACATAGTTAATTCTTATGCAGATGAATCGCCTGCTGCAGGTACAAAAAGGTAAGGATTTCAATCATACGGCTAAAGAGCGGTTAGTTGTTCTTGGATCACACTGAGGCGCTGTTCGGCCTCTTCTTTGTTTGTCCGCATGACACCAACCACCTGCTCTGGAGCCTTGGATGTAAAAGCCTCGTTCGCAAGTTTATCCGTAAGACTTTTGATGTACCCCATCACCTCGTCACGCTCCTTTTCAAGACGCGCACGCTCTTTGTCTTTATCAACCAGTCCCTCAAGAGAAACAACTACTTGTCCGACGCTCGTGACAGCACTCACAGACTCCCCTTCCTGCGGAGCTTCTTTGACCCATGTGCAAGACTGAGCCCCTGTCAGGAATTCAATTGCTGATTGTTCAGACTCAAGCTGAGAGCCAACAAGGACAACTGTAATCTTCTTTTTTGGATCTATCTGATACTCAGAGCGTAGATTCCGAATCGTTGACACCACCTCCTGAAGGCGGTCCATCTGATGCTCTGCCTCGAGATCTAAGTCGATCTGTCGCATAACCGGCCATGTGTGGGCCATGAGGAACTCCTCAGGCTCAATGTATTTCCAAATCGCTTCTGTCACAAATGGCATGATTGGATGCCAGTAGGTCAGTAGGTGCTCAAGCACGTAAACCAAAATGGCGTCGGTGGAGGCTTTTGTCGTTTCGTTTTGACGTTGAACCTTTGCGATCTCCAAATACCAATCTGCAAACTTACTCCACGTAAACTCCCGCAACTTTTCTGTGGCTTGAGAAAACTCAGCAACCTGCATGTGCGAGGAAACGTCTTCCTCGAGCCGCACAAGCTGAGACAAAATCCACTTGTCCGCCATGGAGCTTGGTGACAATTCTGAAAACGCCGCCCCATGGTTCATCTCATCAACACTACTTAAAATAAATCGAGAAATGTTCCAAAGCTTGTTCACAAGCCGCTGCGCCGCTTCAACCTTCTCCTCATAAAACCGAGAATCATTCCCCGGCGTCACCCCTGTGATCAAACTAAACCGAAGCGCATCCGCACTATACTTCTCAATCACCTCAATCGGATCGATGCCATTTCCAAGAGACTTAGAAAACTTCTGCCCATCCTTATCCCGAAGCATCCCGTGGATATAGACCTCTTTGAATGGAATTTCCTTCAATGCATACGCACTCATAAGTACCATGCGCATCAACCAAAGATAAAGAATTTCATATCCCATCTGCATCCAAGTCGTTGGATGAAAATGCTTCAAATCTTGAGTGTCATCTGGCCAACCAAGTGTCGAGAAGGTCCAGGACCCCGAGCTAAACCAGGTATCAAGTGTGTCTTCGTCCTGAACCCATCCTTCACCTTCTGGTTCTTGTCCCACAACCATCTCCTCACCCTTGTACCAAACCGGGATACGATGTCCCCACCAAATTTGTCGAGAAAGACACCAGTCGCGTAACTGTTCAACCCGGTCGAGATAAAGTTTTGTAAACCGTTCTGGATTGATAGTCACTTTCTGTTTCTCGTCTCCATGCAGGCCGATCGTGAGCGCCTCGCGCATGAGATCACGCAAACTTTTCCCTTTTCCAGGAATTTCTTTCTGCACATCAAGCCACCACTGCGTCATAGGAATCGCCTCAACAACATCCCCAAATCGATCTGATGTCCCAACGTTCTGCTCAATCTCATGCTCACTCACAAGTAATCCTGCCTCTCTCAATCTGGCAACAACCTTCTCGCGCGCTTCTTCGCTCGTGAGACCCTCAAACTCCTGACCCGCTTGAGTCGTCATCTTACCGTCTGAACCAATGACGGGAATAATTCCGATATCGTTACCAGCAGCTTTTTGTTTCTCGTACATGACGAAATCGATCGCACTATGTGCAGGTGTCACGCCGAGTGCTCCTGTTCCAAACTCAGGATCAACTCCTTCGTCAGCAATCACATGAAGACGCAAGGGATTCCCGCAAAAATCTACCTCAAACACTTGACCCACAAACTGCGCATAACGCTCGTCGCTTGGGTGCACGGCCACAGCCGTATCACCCAACTTGGTTTCGGGACGAGTGGTCGCAATCGTAAACGGAAACTGTGCATCGTACTTGAATGTGTAAAGTTTCGCTTTGCGATCAACATACGCAAGCTCATCATCGCTACAGGTACATTGCCCCTTCACAGACCAGTTCACCACGCGATACCCGCGATAGATGAGTCCGTCATTGTACATGCGGGTGAACAACTCGTTCACCGCTCGATTACGATTCTCATCAAACGTATAGGCAAGACGTGACCAATCGCAACTGGTTCCCATTTTTTTAATTTGACTCAAAATCGTCGCACGGGAGGCGTCGGCAAATGTTCGAATGCGTTCCACCAGTTTCTCTCGTCCAAACTCCTGACGGGGAAAAGCAATCCCCTCTTCCATGAGCAACTTCTCTACCTTAGCCTGCGTTGGCACCGCCGCATGATCTGTCCCTGGAAGGAGGAGCGCCTTGCGCCCGTGCATGCGTTGGTAGCGAATCATGGAGTCCATGATGGTGTTCTCAAGTGCATGTCCAAGATGGAGCACGCCTGTCACATTCGGTGGTGGCATCATGATTGAAAACGGCTCGCCTGAAAGATTGTCTGGATTAAAAAATCCGCTTTCTTCCCAGGCGGCGTAAATCGTGTCTTCGTAGTTCCGAGCTTCGTAAGCTTTCGGGATTTCCTTTTTTTGCATAGATATCTGGAGTTTAGGCTAAAAAGAGCACTTTTGCAACTCATAAGCCAGCAAGGTAAGATGAGGCTGTGGGGTTGACAAAACACCCTTTTTAAGCCAATCTGCACCGTTGTTCTTTACAAGGACCGTTCCCTGCAAACACAGGGCCAGACCGGTTTACCGAAACAGTAATGTTTGGGTATTGCGTTCTGGCCCTTCACCAGAATCTGAGGAGGAAAGATGAAGAACCTGATGAACATGCTGCTTTGTGCGTGTCTGTCTCTGACCGGATGTGTGCCGTTCCTCGGCGAGGACGACCTGGCGAACCGTCTCGATGTGGACGGTGATGGACTGTCCTTCGTCGACGGCGAGGACTGCAACGATCGCGACGGAAGCGTCGGCGGTGCGAGTGTCTGGTACGCGGATGCGGATCGTGACGGTGTGGGTGGTGATGAAACCACCACCGCCTGCACGCAGCCCGATGGCTACGTCGCTGTGACTGGCGACTGCGACGACAACGACGCTTCGCTCGTCGAGGAGTCGACCTGGTACATCGACGTGGACGATGACAGCTTTGGTGGTACGCAGACGACTGTCTCATGCGGTCAGCCCGACGGCTATGTGGCCGAAAATGGCGACTGCGACGACACCAAGGGTGACATCCACCCGGGTGCCGAAGAGATCTGCGACGAAATCGACAACGACTGCGATGACGGAATCGACGAAGGCGTGGTACCCACCTGGTACCGTGACCTCGACGAGGACGGATACGGCACGGACGAGGACATCCTCGAACAGTGCACGCAGCCGAGTGGCTACATCGCAATCGATGGCGACTGCCTCGACTCGGACAGCACCGTCAATCCGGACGGAACCGAGATCTGCGACAACGGCGTGGACGAGGACTGCAACGGCATCACCGATGACGCCGAAGACGCCTACATCTGGTACACGGATGCAGACGAAGACGGCTACGGCGACCCCGACACGATCTGGGCGACCTGCCAGGATGACGTCGAAGGCTACGTCGCAAACGGCGACGACTGCGATGACACCCGTCCCTCCGTGAACCCGGGCGCCGAGGAGATCTGCAACAACGACCTCGACGACGACTGTGACGACGAGACCGACACCGACACCACCTTCTACGACTGGTACCCAGACGTGGACGGAGATGGCTACGGCGACGAAGACGCCTCGGCGACCTCGGACTGCGAGAACCCCGGTGACTACGTCACAGACAACACCGACTGCGACGACACCGAAGCAGCGGCGAACCCTGGCGAGACCGAGGTTTGTGACGACATCGACAACAACTGCGACGGCGACGTGAACGAAGGTCTGACCAGAACCTACTACGTCGACGCGGACGGAGACGGGTATGGGGATTCCAGCTCGGGAACAACCGAGGACTGTATCCTTCCGTCTGGCCATGCCGAAGACGACGGCGACTGCGACGACAGTGACGCTGACGTCAACCCCGGCGAGACCGAGGTGTGCCGAGACGGCGTGGACAACGACTGCGACGGCACGGCCACGGGCTGTGAATTCACAGGAACACTCAGTGTCTCAGACGCCGACAGCACCTGGACTGGCGAAGCCACCGGTGACTACGCCGGCTACGAGCTTCTCGGCAACTGTGACCTCGACCACGACGGCTTCCCTGATGTGGTGTTCGGGGCTTCGAGCAACGACGAAGAAACCACTGATGGAGGGGCGGTCTACATCGATACCTCCATGACGAGTGGCTCAAGCAGTGCCGGATCGGCCACCACACGGATCTACGGATCTGCGTCAAATGGGTACTTCGGCTATTCCCTC
>PFWU01000049.1:0-210 GCA_002791295.1 Candidatus Uhrbacteria bacterium CG_4_9_14_3_um_filter_50_9 | reverse complement strand
CGACGGCTACGACGATCTCGCCGTGGGTGCCTATGGCGCTTCGAGTTCGGCCGGACGGATCCACGTGTTCATCGGCCCGATCTCGAGTGGAGACATGACGGACGCGGACGCCGACATCACCAGAAGTGGCTTGTCCTCTGGTGACGAAACCGGGGTTGCCCTCGCATCGGGAGACTTCGACGGCGACGGCTACGACGATCTCGCCGTGGG
>PFWU01000032.1 GCA_002791295.1 Candidatus Uhrbacteria bacterium CG_4_9_14_3_um_filter_50_9 | reverse complement strand
CCATTCGATTCCTGTGACATAGATGCGCTGTCGACCGTCTGGAAGCATGATCAGTTGCGGGTCGTTTAGCGTTGCGAGATTGTAGTCAGGGAAATCATTTGGTGCAAGAACCTCACCCTCAAGCTCAAATGAATATCCATCGTCTTCACTGAGAAACGTATAAACAATTCCTTGCCGCATGGCAATGAGGCGCCAACGACCGTCTCCAAGTGAAAGAATTTTTTCATCAACATACGTTCCTGGGGCGTAGTCATCTATACTTTCCAGTACATTGTCCCGATCAAATTCAAAGCTCCAACCTCCGTCTTCTGAGTACGCACGTCGCACAGAATTTTCACCCATCTTGTCACCAATATAAAGGAGCACCACACCACCCGATTCATCTACAAAGGTTTCCCAAACGCCGATCGATTCTTTGTCTTCTGGCTGGAGGAGATAGCGGTAGCCTTCGTCTTGTGTGAAGGTGATGCCATCTTCAGAACTCATGCTTATAAACCCTTTGGAGATTTCAGACGGCCCTGTTCCTTTTGTGGTGTCAGCTCCTGTCTCCATTCCGGCCATGTAGGCGCGATAGGTTCCGTCAGGAAGCTCAAGCGCGCGGAAGTTGGTGACAATTGCTTGTTCGACTGTTACCGTAAATTCAAGCCAGTCGGAGGAAGGTTCGGCGGTTGCAATGCTACTCGTGCGTTCAAAACCTTCTGCGTGGTTTTCAAATAAGAGTAAGACATTCAGGTTCTCATCAAGTTTCACGCCAGGGTTTGATGCGTTTTCTAAAACCATTGCGTCTGGTGCAAATACGGGGGCCGTTGATGTGTTCGCATCTTCTTGTGTTACCTCGTCAATAGGGTTCAGTTCCAGAATCATTCCACTGGAAGGTTCTGTTTCCGGCTCAATCTCAACAGAAACACATCCGGCTCCTAGAAGCATGAGAAGCGAAAGGCTCAGAGGGATAATTGATTTGTTCATAGGATCTCACTATACCAGTTTTATTGATTTTTCCCGTCTACATTGATACGCTCGAGGGCGTATGAACTTTCCTGAAAATGAAAAAGAGGTCCTGAATTATTGGGACGAAAAGAACATTTTTAAAAAGACACTTGAAAAGCCGGCCCCACAGGGCTCGTTTGTGTTTTATGAGGGGCCACCGACGGCAAACGGCAAGCCTGGTATCCATCACGCTGAGAGCCGTGCATTTAAAGATTGCATCCCGCGTTTTAAGACCATGCAAGGGTACAACGTGGTTCGTAAAGCTGGTTGGGACACCCATGGACTCCCGGTTGAGATTGAGGTTGAAAAGCAGCTTGGGTTTACGGGGAAGGCAGAGATTGAGGAGTATGGCATTGATAAGTTCAATGCCAGGTGCAAGGAGAGTGTTTGGACATACAAGGGTGATTGGGAAGCGTTTACGAAGCGTCTCGGGTACTGGGTTGATTTAGATGATCCTTACATCACGTACAAACCGGAGTATATCGAGTCTTTGTGGTGGGTGGTGAAGCAGGTGTGGGAGAAGGGACTCCTTTATAAGGACTACCGTGTGACGCCGCATTGCCCACGCTGCGGAACCAGTTTGTCGAGTCACGAGCTTTCACAAGGGTATAAGGATGTGAAAGATTTGTCGGTGACGGCGAAGTTTAAACTTGTTGGCATTGATAATGAGTATGTTCTTGCCTGGACAACGACGCCATGGACCTTGCCAGGGAACGTTGGACTTGCCGTTGGAAAAGAGTTGGACTACGTCAAAATCAAACAGGGAGATGATTTACTTTGGCTCGCAAAGGGGCGCTTGAGTGATGTCATGGAAGGGGATGTTGAAATTGTTGAGGAGGTAAAAGGTGAGGCATTGGTTGGAAAAGAATACGAACCGCTTTATCCGTTTATGCAGGAGCTCATGGAGGGGACGGAAGAAGGCGAGAAGAAGGCGTGGTACATCATGCCCGCTGATTTTGTGACAACAGAGGATGGAACAGGAGTGGTGCACACGGCTGTGATGTACGGAGCTGATGATTTTACGCTTGGAAATGAAGTTGGACTTCCGAAGTTTCACTTAGTGAAGCTTGATGGAACATATATCGACGGAACAGCTTTTCTCGCTGGTCGGTTTGTGGCTGACGAGCAGGTTGCGATCGACATTATTAAAGACTTGGCCCACCGAGGACTCTTGTTTGCGAAGGCAAAGTACGAGCACTCTTATCCGCATTGCTGGCGCTGTAAGACCAAGGTGATTTATTACGCAAAAGATTCTTGGTACATCCGCATGAGCGAGCTTCGTGATGAGCTCTTGCGGCAGAATGCAACCATTCACTGGGAGCCGTCGCACATTCAAGACGGACGTTTTGGAGAGTGGCTTCGTGAAGTGAAAGATTGGGCATTTTCGCGTGAGCGTTACTGGGGGACACCGCTTCCAATTTGGGAATCCGAAGACGGAGACCGACTTTGTGTTGGTTCATTCGATGAGTTGCGCGAGCTCGCTAAAGACAAGACACTCGTGGGTGAGACGTTCGATCCGCACCGTCCCTTTGTTGACGATGTGGTGCTTGTTAAGGATGGAAAGGAGTTTAAGCGTGTGCCAGATGTTTGTGATGTCTGGTTTGATTCCGGTTCAATGCCATACGCTCAATGGCACTATCCGTTTGAGAATAAAGAACTCGTTGATTCGGGTGAACTCTATCCCGCCGACTACATCTCAGAAGCGATTGACCAGACGCGTGGGTGGTTTTATACACTGTTGGCGGTCTCGACATTGCTTGGTCGTAAGAGTGCGTACAAAAATGTGATTTGCTTAGGGCATGTACTTGATGCGGAAGGAAAAAAGATGAGCAAGTCACTCGGGAATATTGTTGAGCCGATGGAGATGATGGAGAAGCATGGCGCCGACGCCGTGCGTTGGTACATGTACACCATCAACCAGCCAGGAGAGTCAAAACGCTTTGATGAAAAGATGCTTTCTGACATGGTGCGACAGAACTTTGGTATCCTCATGAACGTCGCCAGCTTTTATGAAATGTTTGCTGAGGGAGAGGTGGCGACTACCGAGCCAACGCATGTGCTTGATCGTTGGATTCTGGCGCGTCTCAACAAGCTTGTGACAGAGACCACCGAACGGCTTGAGGGGTATGTGATCACTGAAACGGTTCGTGAACTTGGTGAGTTTATTACGGACCTTTCCACGTGGTACGTGCGTCGAAGTCGCGATCGTGTGAAGGGAGAGGATGTGCAGGATAGGATGGCAGCGATTGCAACGTTGCGAGAATGTCTTCATGTCTTTTCTCGACTCATGGCACCATTTGCGCCATTTCTTGCTGAGACGTTGTACAAGAAGGTTGGTGGGACGGAGGAGTCTGTTCATCTTGATACGTGGCCTAACGTAAATCAGTCTCTCATTGATGAAGAGGTGCTTACACGCATGGACGAAACACGTGCGATTGTTACAAAGGTGCTCGAGAGGCGTGTGGAAGCAGGTGTACCAGTGAAGCAGGTGCTCAGTTCTGTCACGATTTGTATTCCTTCTGGTACGTTTGCTGAGGAGTATCAAGCGCTTGTCCGTGCGGAAGTGAACGTCAAAGACGTGATTGTGAAAAAAGGTGAAATGGGGGCAGATCTTGATCTCACACTCACGCCGGAATTGATTCGAGAGGGAACCGTGCGTGAAATGATTCGAAACGTGAATGCGTTGCGAAAGAATGTTGGTTTGACGATCGAAGACAAAATCGAACTCTATGTATCTGGACCTGAAGAGGTTATGAAGGCCGCTCTTGATTATCAAGAGACACTGCTGCACAGCACGCTTGCTGACCTACTTAGAACGGATGGTGAACCACCAGAGCATCATGCGTCATTCACAGTCAACGAGTTCGAGATTACGATTGGATTTGTTACAATCAAGTAAAGATATCTTAAACTGCAAGTGAGAGGGGATACTTGCTTGCATCTATGGCCGTTGATTTTCAAACGCTCTTTACTGAGCTCGGATTAAATTCCACAGAGACGAAGGTTTACCTTGCGGGTCTTAAGCTTGGCCCAACCTCTGTTCAAGAGATTGCCAAGAAGGCAAAACTTTCTCGTACCGCAACCTATGATGCCGTGTCTGCGCTTCAAGAGCGTGGCCTCATCTCGACGTTTGAGCGCGGAAAGAAAACGTTTTTTTCTGCTGAGGAACCTGAGCGTGCCGTTGCTTACTTTAAAGAACAGATCGGTCGGATGAATGACAAACTTGAAACACTTAAGCGGTCAGTGAATGAAATGCGGATGCTTGCCGGTGGGGAGCGACCAACCGTTCGGTTCTACGAAGGGGACGAAGCGCTCTATGCGCTCTTTAATGACATGGCAAGTGTTGGGTTTACGGAGTTTTTAGAAGTGTCGAATATCGAGGCTGTTTATAAACATCTGGATGTGAAGTATTTACATCAAGTGAGAAAGATCCTTGATCCAAACAAAGTAAAGATTCGATTATTGCACAGGGGCGAATTACAGTCCCCACGTCCGAATACAGAGTATTGTCGATTGCCGGATGAACTTGGGGATTTTCATGGAGACCTCTGGATCTACGAAAATCGTCTGGCGTTCACGCAGTTTGTTGGAAAGGTGGTCGTGATCATTATTGAAAGTAAGGCGTTTGCGGATTTGGCTCGGGTGATGTTCAAGGCGGGAGAGCAGATATGTAAGCAGCCGTCTCATTCTTAGAAGAGTGATTTTTAGAAAAAGCAACACCGACCCTGAAGGGGGTCGGTTTCGTTTGCGTACTCGGAAGGTGGAGACATGTTCAGTTGGCTGAGTGGCGGCTCGCCCCGGGGGTGGTCTGGCACGTGCCAGGCCCCCGGGGGTCAACGCGCGCTCGGCTTAGCCGTTCATGCAACCTCCTCCCGTGTTTCGCCCACGAAGCTGCTTGCCCTGGATCGATTCCATAGGCGACCGGTGACGAGTTCATGAGGACTCATGACCGGTTATTTCATGCAGCGTCTCCGTGGACGCTCGTTGGGAGGTGGCCTGTGATGGCCTCCGAGCTATGTGTGGTTCCCAGGCCACACGTTTTGTTGAACCCGTTGGGCGGGTACCAGGCTGGCGGTTTTCCAGCAAGACCGCACACTATAGCACCAAGGCGCTATCCTGTCAATAGAGCGGGGGCGCGGGTTCCACGACGTTTGGCGTCAGTACAAGGCCGAGGTTGCCCCAAGCGCCAAGGCCGTACTGGTCACCGTGGTGCCCACCAAGCACCGGGTGGCTCCTGAGTCCAACACGGACGACGTGTACTTTGTGCACGGATGGAGTGACAGTGTGATGCGTTACGTGGCCGAGGTCTCGGGTCTGTGTGTGTGCCCCGCCGAGATCGACGTCTAGAACCCATGGGTGGCCCCGAATCCCCGTTCGAGGGAGGAGGGGTCGCCCGCATACGTGCCGAGTGAGCCAAACACTCGGCCTGCCCACCAAAGTCCTCTGATTTTATTCAGGACGTCGGTGGGCTCCTCAACTGAGTTCCGACACGGATCGGTGCTCTGAGAGGAGAGATCATGGCCGGCTAGTTTTTCACCCTTCCCTCGTTCACAACGTAAGGAGTCCCATGGATACCACTGTGCTGACCAACTCCTACGGGAGTCTCAGGCGGGGCCGTGTCTGGTTCACGACCAGCCCCGAACAGCTCAAGCGATCCAGTGAGCCCAAGAAGCGGCCCACGCTGCCCGAGGTCGTCATTCGACGGCGACAGGGGCAAGAGGATCGCATCACCACCCGCTCGTAGGGTCGTGATCTGAGCCGAGAGGACTCCAACAACCTACGTCTGGGGTACCTCTTCTTGAGTGCATGAACACCACGTGCATTGAAGAAGCGGTCGACTCATGACTGTGTTCCCCTCATCCCCGGAGTCAATCATGCCCAAGTCTCGTGTGTATGCGTCCTATAGCTCTGACGGAGCCGAAAAGTTCGAGCTCTGCGACGGGAAGAAGCATTTCCATCTGACGGCACCGCTGTTCGACGATGGGCATCCGGCCCTGTACGAACACGGGGACTGTGATGGTTCCTGTCAGGTGCGTGATCTTCGACCTGAGCTGATGCAGCTCATCGAGCGGATTCGCACCGAGGAGCTCGAGGTCGAGGACGGTGTGCGCCTCAAGGGCCACATCGAGATCTCCCCCGAGGCGCAAGCCATCCTCGACGGAGCCGAAGTCACGGGCGTGCGTATCGATCGCTGGTACGCCAAGCGGGGCGGAGAAGGGTCGGTGTACTGCCTCGCAAGCGGCATGCACCTGCGCGCGGATGTGTCGTACGACTGGTGGTCCGGTCAGGACATGACCCGCTACCAGACGCTCACGATGGAGGTCCGTGCGTGTGGCACAGATGGCATCCATCGGGGGCTGACCGACCCGCACGTGGCCACACTCCTCTCGTGTGCCCGCAAGTAGAAGGAGGGTCTGGCACGAGTGAACGACTCGTGCCCTGCCACCCACAGCTCTTCTCTAAGAGCAGTGGATGGCAGGGATCAACTTGCATCAACCTTCTTGAGGTGAACCAACAGGTCTTTCTATCTTGTACCTGAGCATCCCGCTCGGGTGGGTAGGAGAGAGCATGTCTGGTCGTCAAAACCCTCGGCACATTTTGGGCCGGGGCCGCCAGTGGGACGGAATTCCCCTCACCGCAGAGATCCGTGCGCTGTTTCGGTCAGACCGGGACGAGATGGGTGTCGATGGTCCTCGGGTGGAACGCTTCTTCGACCTCTGGTACGACGATGGGTCGCGTGACTTCTACGTCGTGACGGATCAAGGTCGGTGGCACGTGGTTTCGGAGCAGGGGGCGGAGCGCATCATCGAGTGGTTGCGTGCGAAGGGATTCAAGCCCAAGTCGCTTGAGCGCATCCGTCAGAGCCAGCGGCGCCCCTGGCACTACGCCAAGCCCAAGCGGGATGCGTCGGGTGATCGTGATGAGCACGGCAACCCGGTTCGTCCCGAGATCCAGAAGCTCACAAGCGTTGGCCGCGAAAAGCAGCTGAAGCGCAGAGTGGACGGAGAGGGCCGACGGCGTGCTCGAAGCCGCAGGCACGAGACTCGGCACAAGGCGGAGAACCGCAAAGATGACCTCCCCGAATGGGACTGTTCCCCAATGCGATGAGATTGGCTTGAACGGGCTGTCGATCGCTTCAACGTCCTCAAACGGACGTTGAAGCGATGACTGGGTGCCCGTGAAAGCCAAGATCGCGCATTCGGGAGCAGTCCCCGAATAGGAGGACGAGACGACCCACAACTCGGGTCGTCTTTCTTTTATTCTTGCTATACTGGTGACACTATGAAAAAGAAGGATGTTGTTCTTATCATTCCTCCAAACGATGCTGAAGCAATCTTGATAAAAGAAATCGCTGTGCATCTTGGGATTTCGATTATTGAATCGAGTCAGCTTCACGGAGCCTCTCTTGATGTGGGTCATGACTACGTCAAGCAGGTGCTGGACAGCGGGTACAAACATGCTGTCGTTATTGAAATGCCTGGTCCAAAGTCCGAAGCGTTGTTGCGTCGAGCAGGTGTAGAAGTGGTGATCATCGATCATCATCACTACACAGGACTTGCGCGTGCTCATGACGAGAAAGGGGAACTCCTCCCATCCTCTCTTGAACAGTTTTTAAAACTATTCAAGGTGACAGATGCCCAACTTAAAAAAATGGGATTGAATCCACATCTGGTACGTGGAATTGGGATTCAAGATCGGGGCTATGTCTGGTCGTTGTTTGACGAAGGGTATTCTAAGCGTGAAGTGCGACAGGTTCTTGCGTATATGGACAAGCTGACAGCTCATTTGCGCAATCCAGACACAGAGGAGCGAAAACAACGACTCGCACAGAAGGCCTGGACACGACGAAAGAAGTGGCGTGAGTTTTGGATCGTCACGACAAGAGCAGATGTTCAGCTGCGCCCAAGGCTCTCACGTATTATTGTTGATGAGGTTGGGAAACCCACCCCTCTCATTATTGTTGAACATGGGCGTGGACTCATCTACGTTCAAGAGTCTCCCTATGCCCTCCACCTCTTTGAACGGTTTGGTGGATTTACATTTGGTCTCGATCGAAACTGGGGGCACAAGAATATGCCAGGACAGAAGTGCGTGACGCTTCGAGACGTGAAGCGTGCTATTGAAACCGTCCATCGCTCCGTGCTATCATCCGCCACCTAATTTCCTTCTTTCCCCGGACTCCCTCTATGGATCCTTATATAGGACTTTCTCTCTTTACTCTCATTGCATTTTCAGCACTCTTCTCGGGCCTGACACTTGGTCTCTATAGTCTTGATAAGACAGAGCTGGAACGAAAAACTCAACTCGGAGACAAGCGAGCAGAACGTGTCTTTCGTATCCGAAAGCGCGGGAACCTACTTCTTGTCTCTCTTTTGTTGGGAAACGTTGCGGTGAACTCAGCTGCTTCTATTATTCTTGGTTCTGTGGCGAGCGGCGTTGTTGCTGGTTTTGTGGCCACAGGCCTCATTGTTATTTTTGGTGAGATCATCCCCCAAGCCGTTTGTGCCCGCTATGCCATGATTGTGGGTTACAAGACAGCCTGGCTTGTTGAACTTATTATGTTCATTCTTTATCCCGTCGCAAAACCGCTTGCTTGGGTCCTCGACAACGTTTTGGGAGAAGAGCTCAGAACGATTTGGTCCAAGCGAGAGCTTGAGCACATCATCCGGATGCATGAGGATGATCCACGTTCAAATGTGGATGAGGATGAGGAGCGCATCTTACTCGGGGCTCTGAGATTTTCTGATAAGACGGCAGAACAAGTTATGACTCCTAAAAAGGACATGTTTGAGATTCAAAAAAAGACGGTGTTAGACCAAAGACAACTCCATCAAATTCGAGAAATTGGCTTCACCCGTATTCCCGTTTACGCTCGTGATAAAAATGATATTGTCGGAATTTTGTACGCAAAGGATCTTATCGGGGTTGATCCAGATAATCAGGAGACGGTTGAAAAGATGATGCGAACGTATCAGATGATTCATGTGTCTCCCAACCGCCGCTTGGATAGCTTGCTCAATATGATGATCGTGCGCCACGCACACATGGCTATGGTGCGTGAGAAGTCAGGAAGACTTCTTGGAATTGTTACGATGGAAGACGTGGTGGAAGAAATCATCGGTCGAGAAATCATTGATGAAGATGATGATGTTATCTAGTTATGAAGATATCTGAATCACGAGAGAGATCTATGGATGACAACGAAGCACGTGTATTCGCAGCTGAGCTTGGGAATCCCCCTGAGGTAGATTTGCATGGACTTGAGGATGTAAACCAAGGGGTTCAGGTATTGGATCAGTTTTTACACCAGCAGTTCATGGCAGGGAGTGAAGCGGTTCGAATCATCCATGGTCGTGGAAGCGGAAGGATGCGTCAGGCGGTTCACACCCTTCTTTCATCTCATGAGCTTATTCCTTTTTTCCGTGACAGCTACAAGCCAGGGGAAGTTCAGGGGGTGACGTATGCCGCACTCGCCAAGCGATTTTAGAATTTGAATTTGAAGGGTAAGAGCGTTACACTTTGCCGCGTATGAAACCGTTTTTGATTGGACTTGCAGGGCTCTCCGGGGCTGGGAAATCAACATTGGCAGATCATCTTGAGTCGCAGGGGGGCGTGAAGCGATTCCGCTTGGATGCGTATTACAAAACAAAGACCGATTGTCCCAAGCTTTCCGATGGACGCCCACATTGGGATCTGCCAGAGAGCTTGTATCTCGATGAAGTTTTTGAAGCGCTCACGGAACTCAAGCAGGGGAACGATGTGTTCCTTCCATTGTATGATCGTCGTTCATGCGAGCGAACGGGACGCATTTATTTCAAAGTTGCACCAGTAATTTTTGTTGAAGGACTCCAGTTATTTTCTGATGAGCGCATTCGTCGACTCTTTGATTTGCGACTCTGGCTCGATATTGATGAAGTCACAGCGCTCGAGCGTCGTCTCTTGCGTCAGCCCGACTATAATCTTACGTATCATCAGACGATTGCCCTACCCGCACAACGGGAACACGTGTTACCGCTCAAGGAGTATGCCCATGTCACACTCAATGGACGACAGACAGTAAAAGAAGTAACGGAACAAACCGATCAAGTGATTCGTCAGTTTCTTGGGATCTGAGAACGAATCACGTACAATGGGGCTATCGTATGTGGCGTTTTCAATCAACACACGAGCGTTCAGAGACCGAATACCTCGATCAAACGATTGAGCGTCTTGAGGCTGATACATTTCTCTCAAAACGAGCAGATGCTCTTTTGGACGGGGCATCAGCTTCTGAACCGATGCTCGCTGATCTTTTTCGCACACCTCAGGACATTCGCTATCACGCGGAAGGACCTGTTGTTCGTGATCATTTGAAGCAGATGCTCATCGCCCTCTACGGTCTTGTTGAGGAGAAGTTTCATTTGATTGACCTTGAGGAGTTTCGACGGTTAAAGGGGTACGAAGGTGAAATTGAAGAACTCGAAGAAACAATCAAAGAGCATATTGGTTTGTTTGAAGTTTTTACGCTTTGTCACGATATTGGAAAATGGTCGAGTATTTCGTTTCACTCGCCGATCGGCTCAAAAGGTGAGCAAGAAGGATTTAATGTGTCTCGCACGCAGCTTTTTCGTGAGGCGAGTAGCGAGCGGCTGCAAATGATGAAGGCGTATCAAGAACGTTACAAAATTTTTTCTGCTTCTCGTCCAAATGAGTCTCCTCGTGAGATCCAAGCTGATTTTTTCATGACCTACAAAATTGAAGTGCATTATCCCAATCATGCAAAAAAGATTTATGCCCCGACCTCTGAGGCCCTTCTTGAACGATTTTGCATCGCACACCAACTTCCCGTTCGGGAGCATGACCTCCTCATCGATCTCATTGCGCACCACATGGATGTGATTCGTGATTTTCAAACGGTGCGTCCTGAGCGTTTTGGTTCCTATGTTCATCTTGCTATGTCACACGGCGTGGATGCGGATGATTATACAGATTTGATGCAAGGGGCACTCGCACTCGACACCATGCTTGGGTCAAAGCGCCTCTCTGCACATGGATACTGGCAAGATGCGCTGCCTCTCATTCACTGCCTGCGTTCTGAGCATGACTTCGCTCCGCACCGGCGCGGAGAGAAAGAGGATGAGCGAGCTGCGGAACATCGGCGTGAGCATAACCGTGTTTTTCGGGAGGTGGGTCTCGATGGAGAGGCAATGATGGATCTTCTTGAAATGGATCCTGGTCCTGAGTTTGGGCGCCTCCTTCGGCGTATCCATGCGGCTGTTCTTGGTCAAGGTGACATGCCTCAGCTTAAGACATCTGTGCGTAAGGAGGTTGAAGAGCGGGCAGGGGCGTTTTATAACCGAATGTTTGTAAAAGGAGATTAGTATGTTGGTGTATCTCAGCGGAACCGTTTTGCATCACGGAGTGGGTTACATCATTGTGGAACAAAGTGGCGTGGGCTATAAAGTTTCGCTTCCAGAGAATGTCGCGCATGAGATTCATGAATCGACGCATTTGTATATTCACGAGGTCATTCGTGACAGCGAGCGAGAGCTTTTTGGCTTCACGTCTATTGAGCAACTTGAGCTCTTTTGGAAATTGATTGCTGTTTCAGGAGTTGGTCCTCGCAGTGCTCAGAAAATTGTGTACGCTGATGCAGTTGATCGCGTGAAGTCAAAAATTATGGCAGGGGATTTAACGTCGCTCACGAATGTGCCGGGTGTCGGAAAGAAGACCGCACAGAAAATTATTCTTGAGTTGAAAGGGGCTCTTGCCGATGAGCCTGATGTCGCTGCGCTCGATGCAGATGCGGTTGATGCACTCGTTGGGCTTGGATACTCCGTTCGCGACGCAGAGGCAGCCCTCTCGGGGATTGAGGCAGAATCTACAGAGGATCGTATTCGCACAGCCTTAAAAGGAATGGGAAGGTAGCTATGCTATTGGACTCAAACACATGGAATACGTTTGTGCTGAGGCACGGCCCACGATCGGGTCGTTTCTTGCAGTCGTGGGAATGGGGAGAGTTCCAACGAATGGTCGGAGAACAGGTTGAGCGTTATGTGCTTGGAGAAGAAGGACAACTGACCGCTGTTGCGACTGTTCTAAAGCGTTCGTTTCCCTTGCTGGGTTCTTATTGGTATCTCCCAAGAGGGCCGGTTGCATCTACACCGGTTACAAAAGCACGACTCACATCACTCTTAAAGAATCCCAATGCGTTTACGTTACGCATTGAACCCCAGACTTCCTATGAGGGAGTTTGTACGAAGACGATTGATCTTCAGCCATCTCAGACCATCTTGTTAGATTTAGAAAAATCTGAGGACGAGCTTTTGGAAGGGATGCATCACAAAACACGCTACAACATTCGCCTCGCTGCACGTCGAGGAGTTCATGTCTCCATTAAAGAGCAGTCGCTGGATGATGTGTGGGCATTGTTTGAAGAAACAGGTTCACGTGGAGACTTTCGTCTTCACCCAAGAGACTATTATAAAAAAATGCTCCAGATCCTCTCGGGAAATGATTGTCGTGTGTTCTTAGCTGCGGCTTATTTTGAGAATAAACCTATCGCCGCAACCATCATGATTGATTTTGGCGATATACGTACATACCTGCATGGCGCAAGCGGGCGAGCACATCGACAAACCATGGCGCCGTACTTGCTTCATTGGGAACTCATCAAAGCCGCAAAGGCCAAGGGGCTAAAGTGGTACGACTGGTGGGGCGTCGCACCTGAGGGGGCGAAGCACCACCCTTGGGAAGGGATTAGTCGGTTCAAGCGAGGGTTTGGAGGAGAAGAGGTGAAGTACCCAGGAACCTGTGATGTGATCCTAAAAAAACCTCAGTACGCAATGTATTCTCTGTTAAGAAAGATCCGACGCAAGTTATAAAAAACACCAGGGGTCTGCCCCTGGTGTTTTGTTCTGGGATAGAACCAGCGCAGCTGAGGTCGTTTGAACATTGATGATATTGAACTGTTTTGATTGATTTCTCGGTTAAAATAACGCATAATCCTCCTATATGAATGAATCCATTCCAGCATATCTTCTTGGAATTCAACGCGAATTTGAGACGGGTAATGCGACAGAACATAGCTATCGATCCCATCTGAAGGATCTCATTGAGGATTTGGGCGACATAAGTGCCATCAACGAACCAAAGCGTCAAAAATGTGGCGCTCCGGATTACATTCTGACACGTAAGGAAGTGCCTGTTGGTTTCATTGAAGCCAAAGATATCGGTAAAAATCTGGATGAGGTCGAGAAAGGTGAACAAATGGGCAGGTATCTTGAAAGTCTTGATAATCTTATTTTGACAGACTATCTCGAATTTCGATTTTATAAATTTGGAGAAAAAGTGGATTCCGTGCGCGTGGCTCGTTTGGAGGGTGGTACGATTGTGTTCGAAAATAAAAACGTAGATCGATTCGATAGGCTCCTCAAAGATTTTGTTTCGTATCATGGTCAGACGATAAAATCAGCCTCGAAGTTGGCAAAAACAATGGCGGCAAAGGCGCGGCTCATGAAAGATGTGATCGTTCTGTCTCTTCAAGATGAAGATAATGGTGGCCAGTTGCGTGGTGAACTGGATGCGTTTCGACAGATTCTTATTCATGACATGAAGGAAGAAGACTTTGCCGACATGTATGCCCAGACCATCGCGTATGGGCTTTTTGCCGCTCGGCTCCATGATGCTTCTCTCGAAACATTTACTCGTCAAGAAGCCGCTGAACTTCTCCCAAAAACAAATCCGTTCTTGCGAAAATTATTCCATTCGATTGCGGGACCGGATCTTGATACTCGCATTGTTTGGATTGTTGATGCGCTGGCGGAAGTTTTTCGCGCGACCGATATCAAAAAAATTCTCGAGAGCTTTTCAAGCGAGAGCAAACAACTGGATCCGTTCATTCACTTTTATGAAACGTTTCTTTCCGAATACGATCCAAAACTTCGCAAGTCTCGCGGTGTTTGGTATACACCGGAGCCGGTGGTGAAATTCATTGTCCGCGCGATCGATGACATTCTTAAAAAAGATTTTGGGCTTTCTCAAGGCCTTGCCGATACGAGCATGACGACCGTCGAAGTGGATGCGCAAATGGCGGACGGGCGATATAAAGACGGAAAAAAGAAGTTTGAAAAGCAGGTACACAAAGTGCAGATTCTTGATCCGGCAACCGGAACAGGAACGTTTCTCGCCGAAGTGATCCGAAAAATCCACACAAACTTTGAGGGGCAAGCGGGAATTTGGGAAGCGTATGTGAACCAGCATCTTCTCCCACGCATCCACGGATTTGAGCTACTCATGGCATCGTATGCGATGTGTCATTTGAAGCTTGATTTGCTTTTGACAGAACTTGGGTACAAACAAAAAGATGCACAGTATCCGGAGCGGTTGAGTGTGTATCTTACGAACAGTTTGGAAGAATCACATCCGGATACCGGAACGCTGTTTGCGTCATGGCTTAGTAATGAAGCGAACGCGGCGAATAAAGTGAAAAAAGAAACACCTGTAATGGTGGTGCTTGGGAACCCGCCGTATAGCGGAGAGTCTTCTAACAAAGGGGATTTCATCATGGGACTCATGGATGTCTATAAGAAGGAGCCGGGTGGAAAGGAGAAGCTAAAAGAAAGAAATCCAAAATGGATCAACGATGATTATGTGAAATTCATCCGTTTTTCCGAGTACATGATTGAGAAAAATGGTGAGGGTGTATTAGGCTTCATTACAAATCACGGTTATTTGGATAACCCTACGTTTAGAGGGATGCGATGGCATTTACTGAACACGTTCAACAAGATTTATATTCTTGATCTCCATGGGAATAGTAAAAAGAAAGAAATTGCTCCGGATGGATCAAAGGACGAAAATGTATTCGATATTCAACAAGGAGTTTCTATTATTTTGGCTGTGAAAAACGATCAAAATTCAGACGAGTTGGCGCAAGTGCATCACTTTGATTTGTACGGAAAACGAAGTGAGAAATATACATATCTGGAAGAAAAGGCTACCGATACGATTAATTGGGTTCTTTTGAAGAATCAAGAGCCGAATTATCCTTTCGTGCAACGAAATTTTGCCGCGATGGATGAATATAAAATCGGATTTAGTCTTAACGAGGTGTTTCCGGTGAATTCTGTTGGGATTGTGACCGCAAGAGACGCTTTTGTTATCGATAAAGATGAAAAACGATTATCAAATCGCATGCAAGATTTTCTTCAATCGGATTCAGAGTCGGCAGGCGCAAAGTTCGGACTTCGTGAAAACAAGAGTTGGAAGATTAAGTTTGCGCAACAGCATATTTTTGACGAAAGAAATATTCAACCCATCTCTTATCGACCATTCGACGATCAATTTGTGTACTTCAATTCCGATTTCATAGAACGCGGGCGTGAAAAAATCATGCGCCACATGTTGGCCGGGGAGAATGTCGGGCTTATTTTTCCAAGACAAGCTATTACTGACAATTGGTCACATATTCAGGTGTCAAGAAGTATGAGTGACAACCGGATTCACTACAGTAATAAGGGAATACCGATGCTTTCACCCCTCTACCTCTACCCCGAATCAAGCGATCAAACGAGCATGGGTGAAGAAAGCGGACGGAAGCCGAATCTTGATCCTGGAATTGTCCAGAAAATCAGTGAAGCGATTGGATTTATATTTGTTCCGGATCACGAATTGCCGGAGGCGAAAAAGGAAGGAGTGTTTACGCCGATGGATGTGCTTGATTATATTTATGCCGTCTTGCATTCGCCAAGCTATCGAGAAAAGTATAAAGAGTTTTTGAAGATTGATTTTCCACGTGTGCCGTATCCTGCGAGTGCGGAGCAATTCAAAAAGCTGGTTGCACTCGGTGGAGAGTTGCGGAAATGGCATTTGATGGAACACTCCGATTCTAAAAAATTGATAACGACCTTCCCGGAGTCCGGAACGAATATTTTGGAAAAGGGTTTTCCAAAATTTGAGGATGGAAAAGTGCACATTAATAAAGACCAACATTTTGACGGCGTGCCGGAAACAGCCTGGAACTTTTACATCGGCGGGTACCAGCCCGCACAAAAGTGGTTGAAGGATAGAAAAGGCCGGACATTGAGTTTTGACGATGTCACACACTATCAAAAGATTGTGAAGGCTTTATTTGAGACAGATCGGTTGATGAAGGAGGTTGGTGGGGTGATTGCATATGAGTAATTCAAAAAATGAACCAGTGATTAAAGATCAGCTTTTGCAACGCTTAAAGAGTAAGGATTCACATTGGATAGATGGAGATGCTGAACAAGGAAAAGAAAATCAAAAAACGGTTGATTTAGTGAATCATGAATCAAAGATCGCCATCGAAATCAAGGATGTTACCTACTCACTTTTGTCGAATCATAGAGAGAATCTAAAGAAACTCAACAATGTTCTCATGGATGCTCTTCAAGATTCGTGTTTAAAGTTTAGCAAGTATCCTAGATATAAAACTTGCCTTTTTATTCTCTCAAACGACGACGATCTTTCGATTGTTGAATATGCGCTTCTTGGATGTGTTGCTTTCACCAAACCAAATGGATCGCTTGTCGAAATACCACGGACAAAAAAGTATAAAGATAATATCTGGAATAACACTGGATGTTTCGTTCTGTTCTACAGTCAAAGCAACTATAAATTTGTTGTTAATCCTTATTTGAAGAATGACATAAGGAAAATGGATCAAGAGGTTGTTGAAAAGATGCTTCGTAGCATTTGAATGTTTGAGTATTGACACACCCTTTCACCTCTGGTAAAAAGGCGCCTTATGAAAAAGATGCAACAGCAACTTTTTGTCCCAGCAATCTATCCGTCTTTCGACGGGCTGGTTCTTGCTGGTTCTGTTTCACAAAACATCGCACGCATTTGGCGTGGTATTTCGAACGTTTGAGCATTTTTTGAACGTTTTTATACCCCGCTTGAAAGCGGGGTCGCACCTTTTCCCCGGAGGACAACGTGAGTGAAGAAAAAATGACGCGCCAAGATCAGATGACGATCTGGGCCTATCTTCGTGCAATGTACGAAGACACCTACGGCACCCTCAAGTGGTGCTGGGACGAGTTCGTGAATGAGAAAGCCAAGCGCTTCATCAAAACCGTGCTCATCTTCGGTCTCCTTTCTCGTGTGGTGAGTCTCATCTACCCCTGGCTCATGGGTCTCGGGATCGATGGCGTCATCGCAAAAGATGATCGGGTCTGGCAGATGGCCATCGTCGGCACCGCTCTCACGTACGTGATTGGGGCACTGCTCGAATGGCGTCAAGGGCGTGGAATTGAACTCACGCTCGGTGAGAACCTGCGGCGTCTCGATCGTCGGATCAACGAACTCTTCTTCTCAAAGGAGCTCGGTCTTCATCTACAGGAGGGGAGCCTCTTGACCCAGTCCAACATGGAGAAGGGCTACAACCGGTTCCATGGGGTGCAGTGTTCGATCCTGTTCGGTGGAATCGATTCGTTCCTCACTCTGGTGATCACCTGGGTGATGCTCATGGTCATCTCACCGGTGGCGGGTGGAGTCGTCTTCGTCTTCCTCGTCGTCAACCTGTTCATCTCGCTCTTCCTCAACCGTTTCGTGATGGTGGCGATGGAGCCGGTGGAGGCGTTGTTCCGCAAGATCAACCGTCGGCGCAACGAGCGTTGGGAGGGAGTCGAGCGCGTGGTGACGTCTGGCTGCACGAGTCGTGAAGTCGAGGAGATGGATGCGGACTTCGATCACGCACTCGTGGGTGATCGTCGAATCTGGCTGCGCTATATCAGAGGGGCTCCGATTCGATCTATTCTCGCAGGACTCGCAGTCACGGCCTGTTTCGCCTATGCCCTCTATGAGGCGAGTATGGGACGCATGAGTTTCGCCAAGGTGGCCGCCATTCTGACCTGGTCTGGGATGGCCAGTCAGCAGATGCGTTTCCTCGCTCGGGTCGAGCGGGAGATCAACTGGGCGGTTCCTTCCTTAAAGTCTCTTCGTGAGGCGCTCATGCTCCCCACCGAGGTCAACGATGTCCCTGATGCGGTCGAGCTTCAAAACGCACCGGTGCGTGTTGAATTCAGTGCAGTCTCGCATACGTACGAACGTGCGAATGGATCCGATGGGAAGCCTCCTCGTCAGGTGCTGCGTGATCTCAGTTTCACGATTGAACCTGGGGAAACCGTCGCGCTTATCGGCCCGAGCGGCGGAGGGAAGAGCACGGTGACCAAACTTCTACAGCGCTACACGGATCCCACCAGCGGTGAGATCCGTGTGTGTGGGCACGACTTGCGTCTCGTAAAGCAGGATTCTTGGCGACGGCTTGTGGCCTACATTCCCCAGAAGGCTCAGGTCTTCGACGGGACCCTGCGTGACAATCTGCTCTATGGGCTTTCCAACGAGCAGCGTGTCGGAGTGACGGACGAGAAGATCTGGTCGTTCATGAAGCGGCTTGGTGTCGACTTCGGCGGCCGCCTCTCGGACGGACTCGATACGCGTGTCGGCCGCCATGGCATGAAGCTTTCGGGTGGAGAAGCACAGCGTGTGATGATCGTGGCTGCAGCTCTTCGGAGCCCGCAGCTCATGATTATCGACGAGGCGACGTCCTCGCTCGACGCAGAAAACCAGGCAGCGGTGCAGCAGGGACTCCACCGTGTTCTCGAAGGAGAGGCAAGTGCGCTCATCATCGCACACCGTCTCTCGACCATCCTCGCCTGCGATAAGTTCGTTGTGCTTCGTCCTGTTGATGGATTGAAGGATGGCGACTGTCAGGTCGAAGCCGTGGCCTACTCACCCCAGGAGCTCTACCAGACTTCGCCGACATTCCGGCGACTGGCTGACCTCGAAGGGGTCAAGATCGCCATCTAACAAACCTCACCCCACGCACGGGTGGGGTTTTCAAATTGACCAACGTGATCAAAAAGCAGCCACTTAAGGCTGCTTCTCTTTTATTCAATAACGATTCCTTCACCTGCGGCGAGTTCGTCTAGGCTGAGCGAGGTTGTGACTTGTTCAATGGTCTTTGTCAGTTGTTCTCCGGTCTCGGAGTCTGTGCCAGTAAATGATGTTGTGTTGGTGAGCTTCATGAATCTTCCGACATCATCCTCTGATGGGTTGACGGCGACAGAGAACCACGCACCAGCACTTGGAATGGACGTAGGGAGACGTGGAATGGTCCAAGTGAGCTGCCTTGCTGTTTCGTTAAACTCGAGCGCACCAACAGCAACGTCTGTTTCGTCGAGCCAAGCAACGTCCTGTGGAAGGGTTGTCGTGAATTTCACGTTGTCGAGGTCATGGAGACCGTTGGTGATGTTCCAGTACACTCGGAAGCTGGTGGTCTCACCGACCTCGAGTGGAAGAGGACCTGACCCCACCGGAGTTCCTTCATTTGTATAGTAGCGGGCATGTGCACTCACGACTGCTGTGGAGCTGATGGAGATGGTGATTGGGGTGGACTCGATTTCGCGTGTGCTCGCCACACCTCCAATGTTGGTGAGGAGGGCTTTGAGACCAATCGTGAAGTTATCCGCATAGGCTTCGCTGAGCTCCTCGAGAATCGGCAGGCTCAAATCGATGATCTCTTCCTGTCCTGGTTCGAGGGTTTCGAGCGCATCGTGTGTTGCTCCAGAGAAGGTGAGTGTGTTTCCGGAGCGTGTACCCCCTCCAAGGTTTGCACTCTCCCAGTCGATAGGGATTCCACTCGCACTACTGAGTGTGAGTTCAAACCCCATGTCTTCAATGATTTCTTCTCCATTATTTTGGAAGTTGATCGACAGGCGAAGCGTCTCACCCGCAGCGGCATTTTGATCTTTCTCAGATCCATTAATGACCATGCTAAAGCCGATCGTTCCACCAAGAACATCGGTGATGAGCTCTTCGGTTGCTTGCGCAAGTGTGAGGTCTTCAGACACAAATCCCACAGAGGCTCCAACGGTTTGGTCCCCAGAGGCGCTTGAAGTAAAGCTTCCCCTGAAGGTGAGTGCCTTGAGTTCTCCTGGACTAAGCACGTCGATCATCCATGCACTCTCACCTTCTTGAATGGTCGGATCTGTTTCGGTAATGGTGAAGTCTGTAGGGAGGAGGGGGATCACGCGCAAATTGTAAACAGGATCTGTGTTGGAGTTTTGAATATTGATAATGTATTCGGTTTCGTCTCCAGCAAGGGCTTTTTCAGGGCCTGAGAGGGTGAGGTCTACAACAGAATCTGTGACGTCAACTTTGTGCGTCACAATCTCTTGGAAATCTGAGCTAAAGTTGGCTGGCTTGTAGGTAAAGAGGATTTGAATGCGCTGGCTGCTTTCGACTTCTGCTAAAAAGACCCCTGTGATGGTGATCGCACTGTCTGACCCAGCCGAAAGTGAACCGATGTTCCATTCGTCCGTGCTGTCCGCTTCTGGAATCGTTTCGTAGACATGAAAGGTGGAAGGAAGGTTGAGCTTGGCGATGAGACTGGCGATGGGGACGGATCCTCTGTTTTCGTAACGAATGGTGTAGCTTACTTCTTCTCCAGAGCGCACTTCTTCTGGGCCTTCAATTTCAACAACGAGTGCTTCTTCATCCTGGAAGAGTCCTTGAGTAAACAAGAAAAACCCACTCCAGGCGAGTCCGGAGATCACCAAGAGGGCGAGGATGACTTTCACGAGTAAACTTGAAAAGCCAGACCCACCCCTATGGGTGAGTCGGCTTAGGTCAGGGAGTGTTCCATCTGCGCTTGCGTAGATGGAACGGAGTTCTTTTTTAATCTCTCGGGCAGTTCGCCGTGTTTTTTTTGTAGATCGCTTGCTCATACTTATTCAAGAAGGGTGGCAAAGAAGTTGTCTGTCTCATTAGAGAATGTTGTGCCACCTTCGTGAGACGCCCAGACAGCGTTGGCCTGATCGGGGAGTGTGACATTGACCGTTGTTTCTCGGTCCAGGATACCAGATTGTTTTTGAATGAAGAGCGTGTAGTGGTCTGTTGATGGAACACCGAGTAATTGCTGGATGGAATCAATGAACGTTGGTGATTGACTCAGGAGTTCAACCGTAAAAGGAAGTTTGTAGGTGAAGGTGATGGTTGAGCTTGTGCCTGGTTTTGTTTGCACCCAGTTTCCAAAGACGGTTTTGCCATGCTCCTGTGTGATGACCGTGCCTGTCAGTGGGTCTCTTGCTTCTGAAAGTGAAGCGTAATGGAGATCGTCGTCGATGGTCCAGCCATCATCTGGTTCTTCAAACAGGGAATCGTCTGGGACGCTGAATCCCTCTGCAGCGAGGAGTTCACTTCCTTTTGGAACAAGGACTCGTAGATAGTCCACGTTATTAACTCCTGTGAACAAGAGACCCTGGATGCCGTGGTGTGTGCGTGTAACGGTAACCGTGTTGGTGATTTCACCGTAGGCGTTAATCGTCACGTCGACCTGGATGTCTTCCTCGATCACCCCATCTGTCTTTCCACCACCGAGGTTGGTATCAACGACCATGAGGTAATCGCCATCTACCTGCTCGACCGCACCTCCCCAGCCCCGCTCAAGAATGTCACGCTGAATGTCTTCATTTGAGAAGTAGAGTTGAACGTCACGACCGATCAGTCCTGATTCAGCAAAGGAAAGTACGGAGAGGAAATCATCTGATGTTTGTTCTAAGACTCGTTCCATTAAAAGCGGTGCAAGGTCACCAATAAAGGCCTTCGGTTTATTTTCTTCCTTGTCGTATTCAATCTCTACAATGCGCTGGGCTTCAAAGATAAAGTTTTCTTCATCGATGACACGTCCGTATTCTGTCATGCTGATTGGCCCAAGGAGTCCAATCAGTTCTGAGATATAGGTGGCATTCACGGCAATAACTCCGTCTACCGTTGGTCCTCCGGCGTCTTTGTAAAATTGGAGGAGCTGTCTTGCTGAGGTTGGGAAGTCTGGAAACCAGTTTCCATCTTGGAATTCCCACTTGGCTGAAAGGAGTTGAAGGGGATCTGGAGCCACGTATTTCGTTCGCATGGATCCTTGGAGGTCATAGGATCCTCCTCCAGGGACGGTGAGTTCCTCGATCACCCCATCATGGACTTTGAGCTCAGCAAAACTTCCGATGAAGCCTCCTGTAGGTCGAATCTCGGTATTGTTTTGAAAGATAAGCAGATAACGCTGCGTCCCCTGCCCACCAAGCAAGATCTCTGCCATTTCGTGAAAGGAGAGAAATTCTTGAATCGAATCTTCAATGAGAGGAAGCTCTGAACTGAGTTGTTCAAACGTAGCCTGGTGCACTTCTGGGAGCATGTCTGCGTCGACGTTCAAAATAGCTGTATGCGCAGATTGAAGGTGGGGGAGTGCTGATTCAAGGTAAAGAGCAAGGAGGTTCAGTCGAGAGACCGGTGTTGGATCAAGTTCCTCATTGATGGCTTGGAGGCCTTCTGCAATACGCTTTCCCGCAATCGAGAGTTCTTCGCCGGCTTCAACTAAGGCTTTTCCTGAGCGATAATCATCACCCACGACCGGGAGTGCGGCAAGGAGTGCAGACGTTCCTAAACTCAGAGCGTTGATTGTATCAGCCGCTTCTCCAAATTCAGTCCCAGCTTTTGAAAAGGAATCAACCGCACCTGCCCCATCACGATTGAGTGCTGCCTCTGCTCCTGTTGAAAGATAGGAGACAGCGGCCTCTCCAGAATTGAGGAGTTGATTTTGTGTGTCGCGCAAATCCTGTACGACATTCATGGCTTGAAGTGGCAAAACAACAACAAAAGAAAGCGCCACAAAACTTGCAAGGGCACGAGGCCAACCTGTTGGAAGTAATAGGTGAATCCGCCATGGTTGTCTGGTGTGCGGAACGTCTTTGGAATCCGTGGATTCTGGCTGTGTAAATTGAGCTTCTATGGATTCAAGGGTGACAAGCTCTGATTCAGCTTCCTCCTCCTCTTCTCCAAAATCGAAGAACGTGAAGAGATCTTTAGGAGCATGTTGGGGGAGGAAGGCGTGTGCACTCAGTGGTTCAAAGTGTTGAGAGGAAGCTGTAAACGGATGGGTCAGATGTGTCGCATGAATACGTGGCCAGTGAACACGTGGGAGTGCAAGGGGCATGGAGAGACGACTCCAGCCATGTTCGCGTGCGAGTGTATCGGTCAGTTGATCCTGAAGATCTTGATGGCTGATAACGAGATCTTCTGTTCCTAGGTCTTCATCAGCAAAAAAGGGAGTGCGAGTACCGTTCACCGGTGCTCCAATCGTGCCATGTATGAGATTAATGCGAACAGACCGTACGTCTTCTTCAAAGAGATCTGTCGGATTTGAAAGTGGATGTTTGAGGGAAAGAACAAAGGGAGAGAGCTGTTGGTTCTCTGTGCGCCAGATGACAGGGTTTCCTTTCCGCGCTTGTAAGATACCGTGAAAAAGATTTGTAGAAGGGAGTGCGTGGTCGACAAGTTCTGTTTTTGTTTGGCGTTGCTTGTAGCGTTTGAGTGCTTGTTTGAGTTGTGTGTCTTGTGTCTTTGCGGTGACAGAATGAAGCACCTTCGACGTGCGTCGGGTTTGTTTGTTGTTTGTTGTTGTTTTGCGTTTAGACACAAGATGCGTAAATAGCTTGGATCTGAGTTGCCATGTCAGACCAAGAGTAGCGTTTGATCTGTTCGTAGCCTTTTTGAACAAGCGTTTGTCGCAGTGCTTCGTTTTCTACGACTTGGATCATCACTTCGACCATACGTTCGATATCATCTGGAGGGAAGTAGATGGCGGCATCGCCGAGAATTTCTGGTAGAGAAGAGGTGTTTGCGGCGGCAACAGGAGTGCCGAAGCTCATGGCTTCA
>PFWU01000044.1:43454-45527 GCA_002791295.1 Candidatus Uhrbacteria bacterium CG_4_9_14_3_um_filter_50_9 | reverse complement strand
TCAGCGTCCACCAGTTCGGGGAGTATGGGTTGCCGTCTTTGTTGGTGGCATAGATGTAGTCCTTTCCACGCTCTTCTGCTGCGAGGTTTTCGTAGCTTACTTCGCTGCTGTAAGCTAAGTAAGCCTCCATTCGCAGTTGCTGAGTGGAGTAGGTCAAACGAGTAATCCCGAACCAGGGCGCAGCGTGCCGCAGCGGGTCAATCGTGCCGTCGTCGAGTTCCTCTTCGCCCTTTTGCCAGGTGAGGTGGGACGAAATCCCCAAGCCGTCCGCCAGCTTAAGTTCCATGCCAGCCTGGATGCCCCGGACCTTGGCACGGGCAGCGTTCTGAATGGCTTGCACCTGGCTGAGTTCGCCGGCGTAAAGAATGCTGTCCTGCCCGTTCAGGGTGAAATTGCGCCGCACGAAGGCATTTTCCAGCACCGTGTAAAAGCCGGTGATGTCGAACTTCAACACCTTCCCGAACACCCTTGCGATGCCCAGTTCGGCGTTCCAGGCATACTCGGCGTTCAGGCCCGGGTTCGGCACGACGACCGAGCCAGGTTCCGAATCGAACACCTTGCCCATGTCGTCCACGTTGGGCGAGCGGAAGCCGGTGGAGAGGTTCGCCCGCAATTGCCAGGCTTCATCAGGGAGAAAAACCAGCCCCAGATTGCCCGTCAAAGCGCCGTTGTTTATCTCAGCGGTTGTGAACGGGAAGGGGTAAAAGTTGGTGTCAAACGTCGCATTCAATTTGAAGCCATTGTAACGCGCTCCGCTGTGCAGCGTCAACTTTTGCGAAGCCTTAAACTCCCACGCTAAGTAAGCGGCGTAGGACGACCAGTTGGATTGCGGGTACCGGGCAGGCCCCGGTTTAACTTCGCCGGTTTCGATGTCCTCGTCCGTGCCGCTTGAGTTGACGTCGTCGTACACGCCTTCCACGCCGTAGAACACCTTTTGCCGTTGCCCGATGGTCTTCTGGAAATCGAGGTTGAGCGACCAGGCGTTCACTTTTTCCAGCCTGGTGCGACGCTCCGCGTCGTTGAAATCACGGTCAATGCGGCTTTCCTCGAAAAATTGATGTGCCAGGCGGATGTTCATTTCATCGTAAATGCCGCCGGAGGTGGTGTGCGAAGCGGTCAGGTTGTTCATCATCCACTCCTGCGGGCCGTAGAGCCATTCGGCGCTGCGGGGCAAGCCCTGCCGGTAACGCAGCAGCCGGTCGTAACGGTCGTAGCTGGAGGTGGTGGAATAATGAAAACCGTAGGTGAAATTCCAGTGTGCATCCGGCTGAAAACGGACCTTTTGCATCAGGTTGAATTGTTCATAATCCGCCGGCTTTTGCACGAGCGGGTCTTTGTTTGTGAATACGACGTCCTTGCCGTCGAGGCGCTGCACGTATTCTTTGCGCAGGTACTCATCGGGGCCGTTGGTGCCCATGCGCAGGTCGCCAAAGCCGGAATGGGTGAAGCTGGTTGTGAGTGCGAATTTTTTCCAGGCAGCGTTCATGTCGAGATGCGCTGTCGTCTCGTGGGTTGCCGAAGAATAACGCATGACGGCACCGCCGGTGACGGACGACTTTGCTTCATTCGCCAGTTTGGGCTTCATGGTGGAAAAGTTCATGACGCCCGCAATTGCATCGCTCCCGTAAATGACCGGGCCAGGCCCGAACAAAACCTCAGCCTTTTCCATCGCAAGCGGGTCGAGCGAAATGACGTTTTGCAGGTTGCCGCTGCGGAAAATTGCCGTGTTCATGCGAACGCCATCCACCGCAATCAGCAGGCGGTTGGTAGCGAAGCCCCGAATCATTGGGCTGCCGCCGCCCTGCTGGCTTTTTTGTATAAAAACCTCGCCAGTCGTGCCCAGCAAATCCGCTGCCGTTTGAGGGTTTTGCAAGGCAATGTCTCTTGGCTTTACCGTCATGATTTTGAAAGGCACATCTTTGCTGGACTGGCTCCAGCGGGTAGCGCTGACAACCACTTCGTCCAGCGTCACCGAAGCCGGCGCCAGCCACAGGGAGAAGCCCTCACGGCTTAGTTCATCGAAAGATTTGACCAATGTCAGGTAGCCCACCATCCTGATTTCGATGTGGTTGG
>PFWU01000044.1:21332-43381 GCA_002791295.1 Candidatus Uhrbacteria bacterium CG_4_9_14_3_um_filter_50_9 | reverse complement strand
GTACGGCCCCCTGACCACTGGCACTGAGCCGATCGACGAGTACGCACACTTCCTGTGCGGCTACGTCGGCGACAAAGCTGGGACCGGTCTCCTCTCCATCGACACTGACCTCGATGGTGACGATGACCTCCTGATCGGTGCACCTGGAAACAACCAGGGCGGCACGGATGCGGGACTCATCTACGTACTGGACTCCGATCCTGGCACAACCACGGACAACATCACCTCCGTGGCCGACTACGAACTCGAAGGCGAGACTGCCGGCGACGGCGCCGGTTCCTACTTCGCCAAGGGCGACGTCGACAGTGACGGCAACGACGACGTCATGATCGGCGTGAACCAGTACGATGGAAGCGGGACCGACCGAGGAGCGTTGTACATCTTCTACACCTCCCTCACGCGAGGTGACGCCAGTCTGTCCACGGCTGACATCCAGCTCGAAGGACTGGTCGACTACGACAACCTCGGAACGGATGCCTGCGTGGCGGACGTCGATGGCGACGGCTACGGCGACCTGTTCGTCGGTGCCTACGCCGATGACACCGTTGCGAGCAACGCCGGGACCACGTACATGTGGCTCGGCCCGATCACGAGCGGCATCTCGCCGTCGAGTGTCGACGCCGAACTGCAAGGTGCCTCCAGCTCCGACCGAGCCGGCGAGCGCCTCGAGTACGCCGGCGACATCGACAGTGACGGCTACGAGGACATCCTCGTGACAGCTCGATTCACGAGCTCGTCCACTGGCTCTGTGTACATCTACGCAGGCACGGGCCTCTAGCTCCAACGAGCCACCCCCACAAAGGGTGGCTTTCTCATTTCCCGAATCTCATCCACGGTACCCCTTGGGACAACCCCTTGACGCCCTGTTTTATCCCAGTTATATTAGCTCCTTCCCATGCTTGTTGAGGAGGATTAACACATTTTGGCACTGCATGGCTCTCAAGCAATCACAACAAGTTCTCGAAGCTATTAAGCGGAGCAATCGCCCGCTTATTTGTGTGCCTGCGTCTGGTGGACCCGATACCTACGCCTCAGCAATGGGCATCGCAAACGTTCTTAAAAAACTCGAAAAGCATCCAACGATTGTGGCCGCGGACGGTGCGGCCCCAAAGAATCTCCATTTCCTTGAAAACCACAAAGACATTCAGCCACGACTAGAAAATCTCCGTCAATTTGTCATCGAACTCGACGCGTCAAAAACAAAGGTGGAGGAAGTCTCCTATGAGATGAAAGATGACAAACTCCTTCTTTACCTCTCACCAAAAAAAGGATTCTGGGATCAAAAAGACGTACGCGCAAGCGCAAGTGGTTACCGATTTGATCTCATCATTTGTATCGGGTCTGCTGATTACGAATCCTGTGCCCATCTCTACCGTGAAAATCCAGACTTCTTCTTCCGTACCCCCATTATCAACATCGATCACTCGCCTGAGAATGAGCACTACGGCCAACTCAATATCGTGGACTTAACGGCGAGCGCTTGCGGCGAGGTCTGTCATGATCTGATCGAGAGTATCGAGCCAGGACTCATTGATGAACACACTGCCACCGCCTTCCTGACAGGAATGATTGCGAAAACAAAGAGCTTCAAAACAAACAACGTCACGCCTAAGACCTTGCAGACGGCCAGCAAACTTATTGCCAAGGGGGCAAATCGTGATCTGATTGTTCAGCAGCTCTACCGTACCCGTTCGGTCAACACGCTACGCCTCTGGGGACGTGCCCTCGCTCGCTTGAAGGCGGATGAGGAGACGAAGATGGTGTGGACACTCCTGAGTCAGCAAGATTTCATGCATGCAGGTGGAGCCGAAGACGACTTGCCGGATGTGATTGATGAGCTCATCGCCTCAAGCCCAAATGCAAAAGTCGTCATCCTTCTCTATGAGATGAGCGATCGAAACATTTGTGCCATTGTACGAACCGAACGGCCGCTTGACGCCATCCAACTGACCAGTCAATTCAATACCGCTGGAACGCGTGAAGAAGTCCGTCTCTGCTTTAACAAAAAAACGATCGTTCAAGTAGAACAAGAACTCACGAAAGCAATCAAAGAAAAACTTAAACACTAAAAAGACGAGAGAAAAGCCCTCGTCTTTTTGATTCTATTCAGTTGGTTCTTCCGATCCGTCTTCGCTCAGAGGCTCAGTCCCCTCACCTTCAACGACATCTCCCTCATGAACAATCTCTCCCTCATCAGCAGATATGGCTGTCCCATCACCATCTTGAATTGGTTCTGGGATGGCCGTCGTGCGTTCACCAGCACGCATACGGGCAAGCCGGTCCTTTGCGACACTATTGTCTGGGTTGAGTTCAACAACACGTTCAAGAAGGGTGATGGCGGCCTGCCGCTCACCGGCAATCTCATACATGGATGCAAGATACCAAAGCGCATTTGAGTAGTCTGGTGCGAGCGTGACAATACGCTCAAGCTCTTGCGTGGCAGCCGCATACTCCTCAAGTCGAATGAGAAGCTGTGTGAGCTGGAAGGCCAACCCAACATCTGTTGGATTGTTATTGCGAAGAGCTAAGAGTCGATTGGTTGCCTGCTCGAGCAGTCCCTGACGTTCGTACGTGGCAGCGAGGTAGTAGTGAGCTGGAAGATAATCTGACTTCAGTTCAATCGCTGACAAGAAGGCTTGTTCGGCAATCGCGAGATTACTCGCTTCTGCTTCGACTGCTTGGGCAGCAAATTCAGCATCCTCAGAATCAATCAATGCTCGTGCACGATCTGCCACAGCAAGGTAGACACGTCCTAAGTTTGTGCGATGTGTCGGATTGATGGGCTCAAGGGCAATGGTATTTGAAAACATTTGTGCGGCCAAATCCTCTGCCCCTTGCGCAAAGCCCATCAGATCTCGATAGAGTGACCCGCGGACAACCCAATTGGAAACATAATTCGGTTCAATTTGTGTGGAGCGCTCGGCTGCCTGGATGGCGGCTTCAACAATCCCCACGAGTTCCTGTGTCTCATCCGTTGTCATTTCCTCCCCTCCAATCTCACTGATCAGTTCCCTTCCCTGCACCAAAAGTGCGGAAGTCAAATTGCGATAGTACGTATCACTGAATCCATTCAGACTCACAGCAACCTGTAACTGAGCGATCACCTCTTCGATCGGGGCGTCAAACTGATCAAGAGCAACAGCCTTTGCAAAAGCCACTTCAGCACTGTAGCGCTGACCGGTGACAAACAGAGAGGCTAATGCACCAACAGCAACGATGACAAAGGCGAAGGATGTTGCAAGTCCCAGCTTGGGCGAGCGAATAAAATCAGTCTGCCACGGTCGCAACATGACCTGAGCGGCAAGGAGTCCAGAGAAACTCCAGAGTAAGAACTGCATGGTGAAATTAGATGAATAGAGAACATGTGCGACAACGAGCATCGTCCACCCAACAAAAATGACATACGTCATTTTCCATTCCTCATGATCCCGCTCACGAACCAAGCGACTCAAGGCCTTAAGACCAATCCACCCCATAAGCACCACCCACAGCAACGTCCCAACAACGCCGTTGTGAGAAAGAGATGTCAGAACAAAACTCTTCGCACGATCAAACCGCAGTGACCAAAACTGTGAAGCATTCACGCTTGCGGGCTTATAAGCAAGGTAGTCATAAAGAAATGTTCCTGGCCCAGACCCAAAGAGAAGATTCGATGTCTCCGCACCAAGGGTTGAGCGAGTAATGTCCCAACTTGTGCTATAGCTAGGCGACACCACAACTGGAAGATTTAAGTTCACCGGAGAAGGAAGAAACAGCAGCAAGATACTGATAAACAAAATAACAAGCGGCAAGGCAAAGCGTCGCGGCTGAGGAAATTCCTGTGTTTGCAAAAAAACAAATCCCCCGAGAAGCAAGACACCAATGATATTAATGATCCAAAAAAGCCAAAAATCTATTGCAATCAACAAAACAAGGTTGGACACGGTCACAAAAAGAATAAGGAGACGTAAAAGTGTTCCTGATCCAGATTGAGGAATCACCCGATCCTGCCCCTGATTCGAGACAAGCCACATAGCAAGCCCAACGAACATCACAACAGTCAAAAACATGACCAATCCATTCATGGTTCCCACGGTGTTAAATCCGACTGATTCAGAAAACTGAAACGGGAGATGCCAAAGATCTAGAGCCCCTAGGAGAGCGAGCAACCCACTAAGAGAGGCAGAAAAAAGAAGCGCTGAAAGCACATGACGTTGCATCTGAGTTGAACTCGCATTGTTCATAATCATGTAGAACATGAGAATAAACAGAGCAAGCGACAGAAAACTGGTGTACTCCTGTGACGCCTGACCGACCCACGTCTGGTACCCAGAAAGAGAAAGGATGGAGGAGATTAAGAGAGAAACAAGGAACAGCCCAGGCACAACATTCAACCACCCTGACTTAAAGGCAAGTCGTTTTGAAAGTACCATTTGTCCGAGCCACGCCCCCACTCCAATGACCGCCAAAATCACAAATAACATTTGCTTGTTAATGTCGAGTGCATTCGTTGTCCATGGAAGAAAGAAGACCGGGATCAAGAAAAAAAGGAGGTAGGTGACCCAACGTGTAATGTCTCCAAAAACTCCCTGTGCTTCTGAAAGCCTCCGTGAGGCAGAAGTAACTGTTGTCATCATAGAAAAAAACTTAGTTATCTGCATTCTTATAATCATTGATCGCTTGAACCACTTTTGAGTCGTTCTTCATGTCCTCAATGAACAGAATATGATCGATATTAATTTGCATTTGGTCCTCAGGACCATGTGCTTCGTTTCCAAGCTTTGTTAATGCAAGAGCATTTGTTGTCTCAATGGGAGTGGCACCTGACTGTAGATAAAAAACATCTGTGAGCGAATAAAAACGATCACCAGAAGCGTCAAGGCGACCAAAGTAAACCTGACCGTTATCCAAAAAGATTGCCTGAAACTCACCAGAGCCAATAGAGGTCGTCTCTCCATCCTGAAGTGAGATGTAGTACCACCCGAGAACGAGAAGCACGACAACCGATACACCGATCACCCAATGCCACATGGTTCCTATCCCCCTCTTTTTTGAATTGGGACTTCCAATCGGACCACGATTCATTTTGGACTGAATTGCCATAAAATTGCTGTAATATGCTGCTTATATTACAGGATGGCAGAGGCACTGACAAGTGGATGAATGCTAATTTTTAACGAAAAACAGGGCTTTAAAGCCCTGTTTAAATCTTATTCAATCGTTACGACCGGTTCCTCTACGAGAGGTTCTTCGACAACCGGTTCTTCGGCTGCTGGTTCCTCTAGCGGAGGTTCTGCGGCAACTAGTTCCTCTACTGGGAGTTCTTCGACAACAGGTTCCTCTACGAGAGGTTCTTCGGCTGCTGGTTCCTCTGCTGGAGGTTCTGCAGCAACCGGCTCCTCCGAGGTTGGCTCCTCTACAGGAGGTTCTTCAACCATTGGTTCCTCTGCAGGTGGTTCTTCCGTCGCACCTGTTGCCTCTGCGATCTGAGCCGCAGCCTGCTCAGCAGCAACGTTGCTTGTCACGGTGACCTGAATTTCTTCTGTGGTTCCATCAGAGACATGTACCAAAGCCTCTTGAACACCAATGGCAATCCAGTTGAACTCTAGGTCATATGGTGTGGTGCTCCCAGCACTGTGGTTAATGGTGAAGCCAGTCGTGTCCTCATCACTAATCCAGAGTCGGCCCATCACGAGTTCCTCAGAACGAACTGAGAAGGTTACGATTGGAAGATATTGGTACTCCGTTTCAAATGAAACGCGTACCTGATTATACCCAGCGTTGAGTCGTGCACGTCCAGCAATATCGCGTGAACCGTAGAGGTGCTCCGTCACCATGACAGAACCCTCAAAAACCGAAGTGACAACACTGACAGAATCCGCATCAGCGACTTGAGACCCTGTGTTATTTCCACCTTGTAAGGTCGTGCTCGATGAGGCAGGTGGGGTATACCACATGCTATCTACTTTCACAGTCATCTGCCCTGTGCTTTCGTTAAAGGCTTCCATCGCCATACCAATGACTGGTCCAGTCTCGGTTGCTTTCATGGCGTAACCAGGCTTTGTTGCAGAACTGGTCAAGTAATCTCCAACTTCGATGGCTCCATTCTCGTTCGTAACATTCACAGGCACACGTCCAGCAAGAGCCACTTGAGCGGAATAGGTATATTCAGAGTTATCTCCAAGAATCAGTCCAGGCTGTGTTGAAACAACTCCTAGTAAAGCCTTCTGGTATCCCTCTGTGCTGACGCTGACATTGATTGGATCTGTGCTGCTTGCCACAACAACCTGACCTTCTGAGAGTTCACCTGTGGCTGGAAACCACTCAGCAAGGTCGAACCCATTACCAGCGTTATGGTTATCAGAATCATCCATAAAGGAAACAAGTTGCCAGGTGCCCGGAGCATCTCTAAAGAAGGTCAAAAAGTCTCCTGGAGCTGTTGAAATATCCGTAGAACCACAATTCAATCCTGAAGAGGTACAGTCTAAATCTGTATTACCATCAATCACCCGAATAAAGAGTAACTGTCCTGTAACACCATTTGTGAAGTTATTGATGTTTACCGGTGTGACCGGATTATTTGTTCTAAAGTGCGAACCAGAAGAAACATCTGGAGAATTATTACTTGGAAGTGTAGCCTCCTGACCAAATGATGTATATCCACTCGTTATTAGATTATCAGTAACAGACAAATCATTAGAAATCGTTACACTTCCCGTGATGCCAATATCTGCGGTCGAATCATCATTTGTGATGAGATTGATTGTATCTGTATTGGCAGCAGAACCGATCGTAATTGCTCCCAGCCCTCCTCCCGTAGGAGCTCCGTTCAGAATACTGACATTTCCTGCTGTTCCAGTTCCTCCTGCGGAAGCACCTGAGGTGAGAGTGATGGATCCACCAGTTCCAGATCCGACAGCAACACCCCCATCAATCGTGACTGCGCCACCATTATTGTTACCTCCATCTCCAGCACCAGCATTCAAATCAAGTGTGTATCCAGGGGATGTGCTTCCATTCGGAGCCAACACGCTGAAGTTGGAACCCGCGGTTCCCATAATGGCATCCGCAACGAAGTTACCTGTCACGGTCAAGTCACCTTCATTTGCATTCTCTGTCAAGACCATCAAATCATTCACTGTCTGTGTCTCTCGCCATGTGAGTGTGGCACCACCAGAACTCGGAACTGAAATCACTGTTGATGCATCGTTAAAGAAGAGATTCTCATCCCATCCGGTACCAACCGTAATCGCTGTTGATGTCGTCGTACCTGCACCTGCCTCAGTCAGATTTCCAATATTCAACGCTTTCAACTGACTCGACCCAGCACTGGTGGTGTATGAAAGATTTGGAACCAACATTATTTGATTGGTCTCACCTCCATCAGATGTCCATGCTGCATCTCCTCCTTGAAACTCGAGAGCAGCACCACTGGCGTTGTTGTAGTCCATGTTGATCACAATTCCACCTACGCCGGGTGTCGCCACCGTATCACCGGTACCGATTTGCAGAATCGTTGATGTTGGACTTCCATCGCCACCGATATTGGCGGTATCCCCGTCGTCGAGCTGCCAGCTAAAGTCTCCACCTGAACCGACAAAATCACCATTGCTCACAATAAGATCTCCAGCGGTAATCGTGATGGCGGCTGTCCCGTCGGCAGAGCCTGAGAACACGGTATCTGCTGTTCCGGTCGCAATCTGGATTTCATCGTTTGAGGTATTGAATGTGACGACGCTCGAAGCATCCATATTGATGCCTCCTTCAGTAATAAAGGAGATCGCGTCGGCACCTGTCCCAGCTGAGTTGACAATGATGGATGAATCATTGGCCCCTGTCAGACCAATCGTAAGATCTTGATTGTTACCTGTTGTTGCGAGTGAGAGGTTTGAAGAAACGCCTGTTCCATCAATCGAGAACGAACCCTCACTTGCATCAATAGCCACGGTGCTGGCATCGACATCGAATGTGTCCCCTGCCTCCACCAACACATCATCCTCTGCGGCAAGCGCAATATCATTTCCATTTTGACCGGCAGAACTAGCGGCATTTCCTGCGATCAAAACCAAATCATCCGTACCATTGTTGGCTGCGTCACCAGCTGAAACAATAAGATCCCCAACCGACGTCTGCCAGGTTGATGCACCCACAGCAGTAATATCAAGTCCATTATTATTTGATCGGAGTGTAGCAATACCAGAATCCACAATACTCAATGACACATAGTCTCCTCCATCATCTGAAACGACCGCAAACGTGTTCGCCGTGATGCCGTTAAACAATCCGAGATCCCCTGTCATAGACGCATCACCTATCGCAAAGACAGGAACATTTGTCCCGTCACCGTCTGGTAATACCAAGTGTAAGGCGTTTGCGTTGACATCCGCTGTTTCCCATCGGAACGCAGCGTCGTTTCCCGTTCCTAACGTCAGTGCTACGTCATCTTGAAGCGCAATACTTGAAGATGTGGAAATGCCGGCATCCCAACCAGCACCGATGACGACTGCGCGTGATGTTGTCGTACCCGCACCAGCTTCTGTTAACGAACCGATATTGATTGCATCAAACGTGCTTGATCCGCCACTTGTGGTGTAACTGAAGTCTGGAATCGAAATAAGTCGGTTCGTCTCGCCACCGTCAGACGTCCATGCGGCATCTCCCGCTTGAAACTCGAGTGCAACGCCACTGGCGTTGTTATAGTCCATGTCGATTTCAATACCGCCAACACCGTTGGTGGCAACGGTATCACCGTTTCCGATATGAAGGATTGTTGCAGTTGGACTTCCATCGCCATCGATATTGGCGGTATCCCCGTCGTCGAGCTGCCAGCTAAAGTCTCCACCTGAACCGGCGAGATCGCCATTGCTCACAATAAGATCTCCAGCGGTAATCGTGACGGCTGCTGTCCCATCGGCAGAACCTGAGAACACGGTATCTGCTGTTCCTGTGGCGATCTGGATTTCACTATCTGTCGTGTTCATTGTAATGACAGACGCAGCATCAATATCGATTCCGCCAGCGGATGCTTGAAGACGAAGAGCGTCGGCACCTGTCCCTGTTGAAGTCATAAAGAGACTTGAATTCGTTGCCCCCGTAACGGCAATCGTCAAATCTTCTGCATCAGTCCCAGACGCAAGAGTAACGTTCATGTCGTCTTGACCGTCAATGGAAACAATCCCTGTAGAGTCAATCGTGATTCCATTTGTCCCTGAGTCAATATCAATTCCTCCCCCACCACCACCGGCGACACCAGAAATGGTAATGGCGTCTAACACGCTTTCTGTCGCACTTAGGTTGATACTGGATCCACTTGCCGTAATATCAATATCTTCTCCCGCAGCAGCATTTGAGGCATCAATATCAATTCCTCCGTTTGCCGATCTCAACACAATTGAATCAGCTGTATTTTCTGTTGAGAGAATATTTACAGATGAACCAGTCGCTGTAAGATCGATATCCTCCCCGGCTGAGGCTCCAGAAGCCACAATGTCGATTCCACCAGCGGTCGCAATCAAGCTGATCGCATCCGCTCCATCGGCTGTTGACTCAATGTCAAAGTCGCTCGCCGTCTCAAGTTGAATCGTGGAAGCTACTTCACCAAAGTCAAGAGTGAACGAAAGAGCATTCTCGGTAACCGTCAGCTCATTGTTTGTTGCGTTTGAAAGTGTGAGGTCGTTTTGGAGATCAAGATCGAAATCCCACGCTGCTGTATTTTCGATATCAATGGCCGTATCTGTTCCACCCGCTGTTGAAGCTAAATCAAGAAGTAAGCCGACAGCAATATCTCCTGCAGCTGTCCCCCCTGAAGTCAGGGTGCTGCGTATCACCGCATTCGTCACACTTGCCCCATCCCCTGTTGTGAGTGCAACAGCGAGCGCATCAACACCATTCGTTACTGTTGCACCAGTTGAATCAATGGTGACCAAGTCGGTTGTGAGAATGCTATTTCCATCGACATCAATCGCCTGCCCAGAGGTGGTCGCTGTTGCGATATTCAACGCGTCACCAGAAACATTGGTCCCCATGTTGATATCGATTGCGTTCCCTGTTGAAGCTCCTGATGAATAGGTGATGTTCATCACGTTCGAATCAAGAACACCGGATTGATTGATATCAAAGATATGATCATCCGTTCCTCCATCCGTTCCAGCACCGTCTATAAAGAACACAGGGGAAGTACGTGCACCAGCTGTTGTGACTTGTAAGGCGTTCCCAGCCAAGTTGGTTCCGGTGTTGATGGCGATCGTATCACCCGTATGTGCAGCGTCTGCATAAGTCACGTCCAAGAAATTTCCTGTAGACGCAGCAGATCCAAAGTCTGCATCAATCGCAGCAGTGGTCCAAGCCGCTGATGTGTCTAAATCAAGAAGCCAACCCGCTTGATCCGACTCGTCACTGTTGTTCACAACAAGCACCTGCCCATCGTTATTGGTTGTGCCTTCAAGTTGAACATTGAAAATGTCACCTGAATGATTCCCCGTTCCTGTCTGAATATCGAAAATATTTCCTGTCCATGCCGCATTTCCTGTGTCGTCGTACTTCCAAACATTTCCTGTCCAAGCAGCAGAAGTAGATGTATCCCACAAGTTTCCACTGAATGTTGACTCATTTGAAAGAAGAAATGCACTCCCAGATGTCAAACTGTCTATAGAGAAATCAATCCCGTTTGCTGTTGTAATGGAGTCAAACGTGATGTCCATGGCGTCATTCGTATTCTCGGTGGAAACGAAGTTGAACATGTCCGCACCAGAACCAAAGTTCATGGTATCGGCACCACTTCCTGAACCGAGGCTGATCGTGCGAGCCACGTTTGACGTTCCGATCGAAATTGTTCGGCTGGCTGTCTGAGTATCGAGCGTGATGTCGTTCTGACCACTGGTGAGGTTCACGGATCCACTCGACCCCCCACCATCTAGAGACACCGCACCGTCTGTCGTGGTGAGAGAAAGCGATCCACTTCCGCCGACGTTCACGTCAAATCCGGCAGATCCAGGACCTGTTGAGTTGAAGGTGTTGATCTGGACATAAGCCCCATCCATAGTGATGGCACCTGTGGTGTTGTTCGTCACGTCGTACGCATCTAGGTAAATCCCTGAGCCGTTAGCCCCATCGGCATCAATGTTAATCGCGTCACTTGATGTATCAAGAGAACTGATAATCACCGAACTTGCTGTACCCCCGCCAGAGGTAGACAAGCTGAGTGTTCCTGCGGATGTTGTGAAATTGGAAGAAGCGTCTGCGTCAAACGTAATCGCAGCTGTTGTATCAACGTCGATGTACGAGTTGTCCGAGCCGTTGATTCCGAATGTTGCCCATGCCGTTCCAGAATCCTGAAACGTCACGTCACCCGTGCTTTGCATGTCGAAATCCAAATTCCCTGCCGCAGCAATATCAAAAGAAAGACCTGTCGAGGCATCATCAACAGTGATAATCTGAGCGGCACTTCCAAAATTATTGTATGCCTCATCCAACGTGTCCCCGACACTCACGTAAGCAGACGTACTTCCATTGTAATACTTCAATGTATCGTCATCTGTGTCGTAGTAGAGGCGTCCAGCAAAATCATTGGATGGTGCTGACGTGCTCTCAACGGCCTGTGTGAAAATTGAGTACGGTGTTTTGAAAATTTCAATTCTCCCAAGGGTGTCAAAGGTGCTCTCAGCATCTTCCTTCACACGCACTTCAAGATACAGATTGTCACGGAAATCTCCGATATCTGTCCCAAGCGGAATGGAGAGTGAAAAGAATCCGTTTGTCACGGTTTTGTTCGCAACATCAATGTCTGCTGCTGCGAGCTCACTCCCTCCTGAGGAGGCATTAAAGAAGTTAAACTGGAAATCGTAGGTTCCAGATGAAATAGCCGTTCCTGCGGCGTTTTTCAAGCGTCCTTGGTACCCAATGCTTGTTGGGTATCCCACTTGGGCGCTTGCTGCTTGTGGCATCGCTAGAAGTCCGATGGCAAGGGTGTAGAACACCATCGAAAACGCGACAAGCGTGGGCAGAATAAGTTTGGCGGTTCGCATACGTGAGGGTGCGTTATATGCGCTGAATAAAGGTCGATTAATGTCGCTTTTTATTGATCACGTAACCGAGACCAATGGCGACGAACAGAACGATGATGATGGCAATGATGCGATTGCGCATCTGTGAGTCATCCTTCACGAGATCTTCTTCTAAAAGAGCTGTCGTGATAGCTTCAATCTCTGTGTTGTTTTCATACCCTTCTGGGTGGTCTAGTTCCGTTCCTTCTGGATAGATTCGGACTGATTGTCCTTCGTAGGCGACATTTCCTGCGCGATCAAGAGCGGCGACTCGGAAGAGATACGTGCCAGGACCGAGGTCGGTCACTTCGAGCGGACTCTCTTGAACCTGATAATCGCTTTCGTTAATCGCAATCTGATACTGCATCACACCAGAGGTTTCATCCGTGGTTGCAAACGTGAACCACAGAGGATCCCCTTCTACAACTTGCGCTGTCTGGGCAACAAGCTCGATTGGATTTGGAGCCGTCACATCAACATTTACACGATAATGCTCAACGGGCGTCTCCCGACCGTCCTCATGCACACCTTTTAGGTGAAAGTAGTGCACACCATCTTCAATCTCCCCGACCGTCCAGGTTGATGTTCCTAGATCAATGGACGTACCTGGGTTGGTGTCAGATGACTGATCGAACGCATAGTAGAGTGCCGAAAGATCCGTTTCTCCTTGAAGTACCGTCCAGTCAAAGGAAGCTGTTGTGACGGCCTGCCAAGCCTCTTGATCTGGATGTGTCTTGGACTCGAGAACCAAGAGTGCGACTCCTGCTTCTGCTTCAGAAGAAGGAGCGAGGATCAGATCGCGTGAATCGAGACGGTCTGTATCGATTTTTTCCTCCCCCTCTGCGATGACCCTTGAGCCTTCTGAGATCGTCAGAGTGGTCTCCCCTTCCTGGAGAGCGAGAAAGGTGATGGTGACGAAGTCTGCCTCAGATTGCACAGGTTCACCGAGGGTGAATCCCCCCCAAGATACGATCCCGTTCGTGTTATCTCGATAATTTCCAGGCGCTGAGCGCTCAAGGGATCCAGCAAGTCGAACGGTTTGAGCTCTGAGCATGCCTGGATCAAATTCGAGGACGACACGGGCGGTATCAACAGATTCTCCGTTCGTCTGAAGCTCGATCGTGACATCGAACAGTTCACCTCGCTCAGGAGCAACAGACACGTCGTTGATCACGAATGTTGCAGACCCCGAAGCGAGAGCCGGCAGGGCCACCATGAGGAGCAGTAACGACACGAGAATACTGGAAAAACGTTGGGTCATAGGGTATTGCCTCCAAATTCCTGAATCTGGGGCCTGGTAGGGTGCTGTGGGTGCAACCTAATGAGCCTCAGATTCGGGACGTCCATTATGCGTTAAACGGAGGTGAGCCAACGGGCTACGAGCATGGAAAAGTCGTAATCATCTACTTCACCATCTTCATTAAAGTCCCCCTCAGGGTCGTTATCCCCCCACATACTGATAAGCAAGCTTAGGTCATAATCATCTACTGTATCGTCCTGATTCACATCCCCGATCAACCTACGATAGATATTGAATGTTGCATCGTTTGTATCTACGGAGGCATCAAACCCCTCAATCACATACGTATTCTCCCCATAAGAGAGGGAGACATCGATCTGCCAACTTGTCTCACTTGGGTACTCAACCTCTGAATCATCGTTATTGACTTCAATGCGATCAATACGTGTCTCCATCGTTCCGAAAATGAGGAAGGTTGCCGCATACGTGAACGTGATGTCTGAAATTTCCTCACTAATCTCTGGCGCATCCAGGTTGCTACTTCCGCCACCGCCACCGCCACCGCCTCCTCCGCCTCCGCCTCCGCCACCGCCTCCGCCACCGCCTCCACCGCCGCCAGCGTCGTTGCTGCAGGCAGACGTGTCATAAGAAGCGCAGTCTGAGGAACACGTAAGTGTTCCGGAGAGAAAACCCTGCGAAGCACAAGACTCACCGCTCATACTTGCCCCATCACATGTTTCACTTGGATCAATGAAACCGTCACTGCAGTAATACTGAAATGAGGAACCTGACTCGACAATGTAATCCGTCCCCGTCACCTTCCCTATAAGTGGTTCAACCCCCCCATCAATAATGTAATCGGTCCCTGAAAGCGTTCCGTGACTCGTAAACACATTTGCATCTGGATTGATTTGATAACTGGTTCCGGAAATCGCAGAAACGCTCCAGGGCAAACCCACGAGCGCTAGGATGGACAAAAGGATTGGGAGAGACATCCGGTGGTTCATAAGACAAATCATCAAAATGCTCCTGAGTAGGCAATTGCTGCAACAATGTTCCAATGCTGAGACGTGGATGGAATGTAGCCAAACACCTGCACAAACGTTGTGATTGCGGATGATTCTAGAGACAAATCACGGGAGTCAGGGGTATACCCATCAACCATGTAATGCACGGCGGTCCAATCTTCATTTGAAGAAGGAAGGTATCCGGTGATCTTGCCAAACCATCCAATAGCCCGCTCTTCAAGTGAAAGGTCACCCGAGCTGCCTTCTTCGTTATAAGTAAGCAAGTCGGTATAGGCGATCGTGTGAAGCACATTCCATTCATAGAATGAGCTCGGCATCTTGGTGTACTTTTGCCCAAAGAGGACGAGAGCCTCTGCTTCTGCATTCAAATCTCGTGGATCTCCTGTGCACCCACCGTAGGCGATGCAGTGAAGTGCGTCCCAATCATTGCTACTCTCAGGCATGCGTGCGTAAAAGGCACCGAAATACACCAATGCGATCTGCTCAGCACTCCAACCACTGTCAATCACGGTTCCACCAACAACTTCTTCCTCTTCTTCAGAATCAGTACTTGAAGTCTCCTCTACAATACCAACCACTTCCCAACCTTTTTGGGTGTACGCAAGAGCATGAACGGCTTGCCAATCCATGCTGGAATCTGGCAAATCGAAGAAAACCTCGAAATACGCTCGTGCCTCAGCTTCATAGGTCAGATTACGAGCATCATCCTGATAGCAGTCATCATACGCAATGCAGTGAAGCATCTCCCACTCATTGTCTGTCATTGGAAGTGACCCAACGAGTGTTCCGTAATAGGCGAGAGCCTCTGCTTCCGCCGACAAATCTGAGCTAGAAGGTTCAGAAGTTGTATCTTCTGAAGTAACATCCTCTGCCGTTTCATCAGCTCCCACCTCCGCTTCTGATTCAGAAGCAACCGAGTCTCCCGAAATCGAAATGGAAACCGTTCCAATAGATGCCATTCCATCAACATCAATCTTCTCTTCACCATCTGAGATTAATTTTGAATCATCATCAACCGTCAATGTTGTCTCTCCAGATCTCAACGCACGGAAGGTCACTGTGGCAAAGACCCCAGACTCGGTTACAGGATCTTCCCATGTGAACGCCCCGAGACTCACCGTTCCGGTTGTGTTACTCATGATGTTTGACGGAGATTGATACGGAAAGCCTGTTCCAAGTAAAAATGAAGTCATCTCCATCATGCTTGCATCAAAGTCCATTTCAACGCGCCCGGTGTCCAGTGACTCACCATTTGGGTTTGCCCAAATGGTTAACGAAAAAGAATCTCCCGTCAGAGCAGCTGTACTACTTAAAGAAAGTCCAAACGTCGCCGATCCAGCAGCAGAGACCGTTGTGACTCCGATGCTTGTAAACGCAAATACAAACGCCAACGAATAAATGGCGAGTTTGTTCATAACGGAAAAATTACGGCGGGTAAATTGTGATCCTCTTGGATGCATGACGTTGGGTGCGTCAATAAAAACTAGAGAAATTATAACATTTGCAACGAACACTCCCAAGCAATTGCCTGTGCATAAAAACAAAAAAATGATGGGGCTGTTATAATGACACGGAGAAACACTCCCTATTCACCAAAATAGCTGACCGTGCTAAAAGAACTGTTCCCGAAAACAATCCTGTTTCAAAACCCCTATGCAACCAAGTACTATTCTCGTAACTGGAGGAGCTGGATTCATTGGCTCACATCTTGTGAAACGTCTCGCTCGTGAGGGTCACAACGTCGTCATTGTCGACAACTTCAACGATTACTACGAACCCGCACTTAAAGAAGCGCGCATCAACACATTCTTGAAGGACGTCACATTTAACGTCGAACGAGTTGACATCGCCGACTACGATGCGTTGAAGAATGTTTTTGAAAAATACGCCATTGATTATATTTCTCACCAAGCTGCTCAGGCAGGTGTGCGTTACTCCATTGATGCTCCCCTTGTGTATGGGCAAAGCAACCTCATTGGGACCCTGAACATCCTTCAGCTTGCGAGAGAATTCGAGGTAAGGGGCATCACCCTTGCCTCCAGTTCTTCTGTCTATGGGGATGCACAAACATTTCCTCTCAAAGAATCCCACATGAGTGATGAGCCCATCTCGCTTTACGCAGCAACCAAACGTTCAACAGAACTTCTCGCTCACGCCTACCATCATTTGTACAACATTCCGATCACCTGCCTTCGCTATTTCACGGTCTATGGACCCTGGGGCCGACCTGACATGGCGATCTTTAAATTCACGAAAGCGGCTCTCGAAGGAACGCCAATCGATATCTACGGACACGGAGAGATGGGACGGGATTTTACGTATATTGACGATATTATCGACGGCATTACACGTGCCATTGAAAAAAATCCTGCTTGGGAAATCATCAACCTCGGATGCGGTAAACCCGAACGCCTGATGAATTTCATTTCGTCGATTGAAACACACACAAACAAAACCATTGAAAAAAACATGCTTCCAATGCAGCCTGGAGATGTCAAGGAAACCTGGGCGGATATTTCGCACGCACAAGATGTACTTGGATGGAATCCTGTGACAAGACTTGATGAAGGTATCAAACAATTCGTGAACTGGTATGAAAACGGGTACCAAGCGTAGAACGCTCGGATTTTTCTTTACGCGTGGCGTCTCACTGCAAACGTGGGATCGCATTGGAAATCTCTCTCGTGAAATTGCTCTCTACAATTCAATCGCTGAGCATCTTAAGCACATCTATTTTTTTACCTACGGAGACAAGCAAGATCTCACCTATCAACATCTCCTGAGGGACAACATCACCATCATTCCAAAGCAGTTACCTATTCCAAACGTGCTCTACATGCTCCTCCTTCCCTTTCTTACACATGCACAGATGAAAACCTGTGATCTTTTTCAAACAAATCAAATGAAGGGAGGGCTTGCGGCCCTTATTGGAAAATGGCGATACCGCAAACCACTCATTGTGCGTTGTGGATATGAATGGCTGTTTGCTTCCGAAAAACGCGGAACGGTTTGGTGGAAGAAACAATTGGTGAAATGGATCGAGCAAATCGTCTATACGCATGCCAATGCCATTATTGTCACCTCAACATCCATTAAAGAATTTGTTGAACACAGATTTCCCTACCTTCAGACACCCATCCATCTCATTCCAAACTACATCGATACACAGCTCTTCTGTCCCGGAAAAGAACAACGTCAAAAAAATACAATATGCTTCGTCGGAAAACTTGAACAGCAAAAAAATCTTTTTGAACTCATCGAGGCTCTGGGAAACATGCCGACCACATTAGAGATGTATGGAGAAGGTCCATTAAAAAAAGATCTTCAAGTGCATGCCGAACAACATCAAACAAACGTGCGGTTCCATGGTCGAATCCCAAATGAAGAACTTCCTCGCAAATTAAACCAGTGTGAAATCTTTATCCTCCCTTCACTGTACGAAGGAAACCCAAAAGCTCTGCTTGAAGCCATGGCCTGTGGCTTGCCGGTGATTGGAACAAATGTTGAAGGAATCCGTGAACTGATTGTTGATGATCAAAATGGTCTCTTATGTGAAAGCTCTCACGAATCTATCCGAGGAGCTGTCACAACCCTTCTTGAACACCCACACAAAGCACAGCTGGGAAAAGCAGCTCGCAACACGATTGAAGAAGGTTTTAGTCTTCCAACGGTAACCGAACAATTTCTTGACTGTTACGAGAGCGTTCAGCAAAACAACACATGTAAACCAAAATACCGAATCTTTTTGATTGGAAAAGACGGGCGTGGTTGGTCTATTGACCAAGATCGTGCACACACAGAAAAACTTCTTAAAAGGTTTGGGTACCAGATCACCAGAAACCCTTTTCATGCCACCCACCTCTGGTGTGTCTGGTTAGACTTACTCATGCGCCCACGCTATCGCTGGGTTTTACTCCTCAGAAAATATCTCAAGAAAAAAATCGTCGGTGTAGTCACCAACGACATCACACAATCACCAGAAAAACTTCCTTTTGTGCAGACGTCGGTTGATGTCTGCGTTGCCCCATCTCAACCAATCGAACAGTGGTTGCGAGCCGGTAACGTGAGAACGACTCGTATTCCTTTTTACGTAGACCCACAAATCTTTTATCCACTAAATCAGAGCAAGGACATTCTTGCCCAACAACTTCACATCGATCCACAAGCGTTTGAGAACGTTTTCGTCATTGGTTCGTTCCAGCGGGACTCTTTAGGAGCAAACCTCACCCAACCGAAATGGCAAAAAAATCCTGAACTCCTCGTACAGATCTTGAAACAGCTTCCAAAGGAACGCATCCTTTTACTTTTGGCTGGACCAAGACGTCACTACCTCGTCCGTCGCTGCAAGGAGGAGGGCATCCCCTACGTGTTTGTTGGAGACAACACCCCACACACAACTGAAACAGATGATTATCCAGCAAACACCCTTTCCTCCAGCACCATGAACACGCTCTACAACCTCTGCGATCTCTACATCATCACCTCCAAGAGCGAGGGGGGGCCGAAAGCGGTCATGGAAGCGGCACTCGCAGGCATTCCTGTCATCAGTACAGACGTGGGTCTTGCTAAAGATCTCCTCCACCCAACACTCATATACAAAGACGCCCATTCTGCTGCAGCACTGGTCAATGCCCTTCTTGAAAACTCCTCTGCCCTTAACAGAGAGACCATGGAAAGTCGTAAAACAATTGAACAGGAACTCAGCGACGAAACCCTTAGAAAAAAATTCAAAGAGGTGTTAGAGTCCTAGCACATGACGTTGCACATTCTTTATAATTTTCGTGATGAACCCTGGGGTGGTGGCAACCAATTTTTAAAGGCACTTAGGGCTGAGTGGCGAGAACAAGGGTGTTATGCGGAGTCGGCAGAAGAGGCTGATGTTGTTTTTTTTAACAGCTATCCATTTCGTGCCGAACATTTTTTTCTTGATCTCTACCGGCTCAAAAAATCCTTTCCAAACAAACGGATTGTCTACCGGCTCAATGGCCCGATTTCCTACATCCGAAATCAAGACAAAACGATTGACCGTATTATCAAATGGTTTAATTCCCTCTTGGCTGATGGCATCATCTTCCAGTCCAATTGGTGCAAAGAGCGCAACAACACGCTCTTTGGAATCACGTCAAAAAACGAAACGGTTATCCATAACGCCCCAGATGATTCTGTCTTCTTTTCCGAATCTGAAAAACAACTGCACACACCGGTTAGGCTGATTGCCACGAGTTGGTCGAATAACAGGCGTAAGGGCTTTGATGTCTACCAGTATCTTGATGAACATCTTGATTTCTCGCGTTACCAAATGACATTTGTTGGAAACTCTCCGATTTCATTTAACAACATTCATGTCATCGAAGCCGTTTCCTCAGAAAAACTTGCCGCAATATTAAAAGACCACGACATCTTCATTACCGCCTCACAAACAGACCCATGTTCAAACGCACTTATTGAAGCGCTGAACTCGGGTCTCCCCGCTGTCACACTTAACGATGGAGGACATCCGGAATTAGTCCAACATGGGGGCGAGCTCTTTACAAGCACTCACGACGTCATCGCCGCCATTGACCGTGTGAGAGATGCGTACCAAATGTACCGATCAACCCTCCCCACCTTCTCTATCAAAGACACAGCCGATGCTTACAAAATCTTTGCTGAACAGCTGCAAGGGGAACCCAAACAGGTCAACCTGAACACACGTCTGAGTTTCCTTCTCATGATGACCTACGTATTTCTTTGGAAGACCCTCCGTAAACCAAGAGCTCTTTGGAAACATCTATGGACCACCTAAATTGGCTCCATCAAGTCAAACGTGACACCCCAGGCTTTTTAGAACACATGAAAGGTTCTGTAACCCCAGGTTTTTATCATTACTCACTCACAGGTGACCTCTTTGACGAAACTGAACACTGGGGATTGGGAAACACTGTCTTTGCGATCAAGAATTACTACTCTCTAGGCGTCCTAGACACTCTCAAAGAACAAGAACGCCAAGCAATGAGTCTGTTCATCAAGTCGTTTCAACGCAAAGATGGCAGCATTATCGACCCGGTCGTGAAGCGAGAGGCATGGGTGCGTGAAAAACTGTCTGCGATCAGACATAAAAATTTTCGTAACTTTTTTCATCAACAGACAAGTCGTGCGGAAACACGACAATCCATCTCAGCCCTTCACCTCCTTAACGAGCGACCCGATCTCTATCCAAAATTTCCAAACACGCCCGAAGCGGTCGTGCGCTATCTTGAAACACTACGTTGGAACCACCCCTGGGGAGCCTCAAGTCACTTTTCTCATCTCCTCTTCTTCCTCGCACACTCCGAGCACCCTCAAAAAGAACAGCTCATTGACGTGGCTATTCATTGGATCAACCAACTGCAACACAGAGAAAATGGTGCATGGTACAAAGGCACCCCTCCGGTGGTGCAACAAATCAACGGGGCTATGAAAGTCTTCACAGGACTCCGTGCGGCAAACCGTCTGTCCTTCAACCATGCAGAAAAGCTCATAGATCTCGCACTTAACGCTAAGGATAATCGACAGGCCTGCGACAACTTTAATGTCATCTATGTCCTCAAGTGTGCTAGAGAGGCCACCCAGGGACACTATCGCAACGATGAAATTCAAGCCTTTGCCCTTGATCGACTCAGCATCTACCGCAACTACTACTGGCCAGAACATGGCGGATTCTCCTTTCTTCCTGGGAAAGCCAACCACTACTATTACAAATCCATCATCACCAAAGGCTTGCCAGAACCGGATATTCATGGCACAACGCTCTTTCTCTGGGGCATTGCCGTCATCGCTCAAATCCTCGAAATCAACGACCAATTTGGATTCAAAGAATTCGCTGCCTAACGGAACTGTTCCCAAATAACCACTTTTACTATGGGCATTGGAGATCAAAAAATACACAACCACAAAGAGGGGTTTGAAAAAGAGATCGCAAACATCGCCACACAGGATCCCGCAACGTTTTTCAATTGGTTCAACGAATCAGGCGGCGATCTTGATGCAAACTTCCTCAAGGGACAGTGTGAGTTTTCTCTCTCTATCCTCCTTCCCATCTTCAAAGTCCTGAAGCACCCGAAGACAAAAACCGCACTCGAAATTGGATATGGAGGAGGAAGGCTGCTTGCGGCCGCTTCGGACATTTTTAAAGAAGTCATCGGGATTGATGTGCACGCCAACGGCTCTATCGTTAAAGCAGAATTAGAGAAGCGAAACAAACTGAACGTCTCTTTGATCCAAAACGATGGAAAACACATCCCCGTGGGTGATGCGTCCGTCGATTTAGTGTATTCATTCATCGTGCTCCAACACGTCGAAAAAATCGAAATCTTTGACAGCTATATCACGGAAGCCTATCGCGTGTTGCGGGAGGGAGGGTATGCCGTAATCTGCTTTGCGCGTCTGAGTCGTTACTCGGTCAACAAAAAATCACGACTCCTGTATCTTCTTGATAGATACCTTGAGAAGCTGCACCGAAAACCGTACAAAGAAATCTTAGCTCGAGTAAATTGTGTCAATCTAACCATCTCAATGAAGTACGCAAAAGAACAAGTCACACAAGCTGGATTCACTATCTTAAGTGAAGAAGTCTCTAGAAAATTACCTGGGTTACAAAAATACGGCGGTCAATATTGTTTGGTTCTCCAAAAATAGTTCCACCCCTTATGGTTAAGACACTTAAAACGTACCTGCACTCAACCCACCACCGACGACGACTCGACCAACTCCTCGGTGAACACGCACATGTTTACACGGGAC
>PFWU01000044.1:0-21318 GCA_002791295.1 Candidatus Uhrbacteria bacterium CG_4_9_14_3_um_filter_50_9 | reverse complement strand
GTATTCTTGATATCGGTGGAAAAGATCGTGGGGCGTTTTCAAAACCAAGACACCAGGTAGATGAATGGGTCGTGGCGGACATTGTTTCATCCAATAATCCTGACATCGTCTTGGACGTATGCAACATGCACATGATCCCTGACGCCTCGTTTGATGTTGTGAATGCGACCGAGTTGTTTGAGCATGTCGAGCACCCAGAACAGGGTCTCCGTGAATGTGCACGTGTACTTAAACCCGGTGGCACACTCATTGCCTCTATGCCCTTTCTCTTTCCCATCCACGCCGACCCAACTGACTTTCAACGCTGGACTGCGTTTAAGTGGAAGAAGGAACTGAGTGAGCTCGAATTCACGATTGATCAACTTCTCCCAATAGGCGGTTTCTTTATGGTGGCAGCAGACATGTTCAAACACCTCACACGCACCACACCAAGACCCATCCGTTGGCTTTTGTTCCTCTTCTACCCTCTCTTCGATCTGTTAAAGCATGTCGATGACTCCTCTCGAGTTCAAAACGGCAGACTAGGTGCGTACACGACCGGCTATTTTATTGTGGCTCGTAAGTAGTATGAGAAAAGCAAACATCCTCATCATTGGAGCAGGGTCTGCTGGAACAGAGCTTGCAGCCGATATCAAAAAAACAAAACAACCTTGGGACCTCCTTGGTTTTTTGGATGACTTTGTACAAGGAGCACATGTTCTTGGAACCATGAAGAATCTTGATCACGTCTTGCGTACACATGCCATCCATAAAGTCTTTTTTGCAATCCCAAGAATCAAAACAGATCAATTGATTGAATTGCGACGCACCTGCCATGTCCATGGTGTTGATTTTCTTCTGATTCCACCAGACCCAAGCGTTGTAACTTCTGGAGCCTCTGTGTCGCTCCTGCGTCCTCTTCGTGTCTCAGACATTTTAGGTCGTTCTTTTGAGCGAGGTGACTTAAATGCACACCGAGACTTTTATCAGGGTCTGTCGGTCATGGTTACGGGGGCCGCTGGATCCATTGGATCCGAACTTGTCGCACAACTCACCCACACAGGTGTCAAACAGCTCATCTGTGTCGATAAGCATGAGTACGGCATTTTCGAACTCACTCAAACACATGGCTCCCGCAAGGAACTACGAGTCGCAATCGCTGATCTCACACAAAAAGACGATGTCGAAGGACTCTTCCAGCGGTTTGGCCCTCCTGACGTGCTCTTTCATGCCGCCGCATACAAGCATGTCCCCCTCATGGAGAGCCATGCAAAAATTTGCATCAAAAACAATATCCTTTCGTTTAAACATGTAGCAGACACGGCAGCACAGCATGGCGTAAAACGATTTGTCCTTGTTTCAAGTGACAAGGCAGTTCATCCCGCAAATGTCATGGGGGCAACCAAACGCCATAACGAGCTCAGCATGTGCGACTACCAAGACGCCATGCACATCAATGCTGTTCGATTTGGCAATGTGCTCAATAGTAGTGGAAGTGTCATCCCCATCTTCCAAAGACAAATTGAACAAGGGGGTCCTGTCACCGTGACAGACAAGCGCATGAAGCGTTACTTTATGAGTATTCCAGAAGCGGCGTTTCTCATTCTTGAAACAGCTAAAACCGACGAAACCAACAAAATCTTCCTCCTTGATATGGGTGAAATGGTTCCTATTGTTGAACTGGCTAAGAAGGTCATCCAAGTGAATGGATTTATTCCCGAGGAGGATATTCAGATTGAGTTTTCTCACGCCCGACCAGGGGAAAAACTCGAGGAAGATCTCTACCTAGACACCCACCAAACCCCCTCACACCATCCAAAAATTTCCCTGGTGCGAGATGATCACGATGATCGAACAACATTCAATACACACACACAACAACTCCTTGAAGGGCTGACACAATTATCAGACGACGAGTTAAAACAACTCCTCTTTGCCTCCATCAAACCAACCAAGCTATGAAGTATCCCATTGCCAAACCACACATCCTTGAGTCAGATGTACAAGCTGTTGCTGATACGGTCCGCTCGGGGATCTTGAGCATTGGTCCAAAAACAACAGCATTTGAATCTCAGTTTAAAGAAACACTTGGTGTGAACTTTGCTTCGGCTGTCAGTAGCGGCACGGCCGGACTCCACGTGTTGTTGCGTGCTGCAGGAGTAGAGGCTGGTGATGAAGTCATCACGACCCCATTCTCGTTTATCGCCTCGGCAAACGCCATCGAGTACATGAACGCCACCCCCGTGTTCGTGGACGTGGATACGCATACCTACAACATCAATCCAGATCTCATTGAAGCGGCCATCACCCCAAAGACGACTGCCATCCTCGTCGTCCATATCTTTGGACAATGTGCGGACATGACACGCATTATGGCAATCGCCAAGAAACACAATCTACGTGTCATCGAGGACGCCTGCGAATCAATTCTTGCCACGCATAACGGACAGTTCGCTGGCACCTTTGGGGACGGAGGGGTCTTTGCGTTCTACCCCAACAAACAGATGACCACAGGTGAAGGCGGCATGATTATCACCAACAACGAAACCATCTACAACCTCTGTGACTCGTACAAAAACCAAGGGCGTGATAATCAAAACATGCAGTGGCTCGACCACAAATACCTTGGCTACAATTACCGCATGAGCGAGATGCAAGCCGCATTGGGTGTTGAACAGTTCAAACGTATTGATTTCCTCCTGAAGGAAAAAAAGAAAATCGCCGACGCCTACACAAAACGATTTTCAGAAAACGCACGCATCACTCCCCCCTTCATTGCACCTGAAAACAAAGAAAGCTGGTTCGTCTATACGATTCGTGTTGGATCCAAGGAAGCACGAGATGCCCTGATGAAGTATTTGGAACAAGACGGGATCTCCACCAAAATCTATCTTCCAAGTATTCATCTCTTTGAGTACTATCGTGATACCTATGGCTATAAACCGGATGACTTTCCTGTCTCTGAACACATCAGTGACACCATCCTCGCCCTTCCCTTCTATATCGGACTCACTGAGAAGGATATTGATTATATTTCCAAACGTGTCTTGACCTATCTTTCATGAAGAAGCAACCAACCTATCTTATTTTCCACGCGTACAGCGATCAGGATACCGGTGGAATTCAGACGATGATCCGTTTATATGCCGAAGAGGCACACAAGAATGGTGCCACGTTTATTGTGCTCTCTGATCACAGAGATGTGCTCGCCTCAGGAGAACAACAACTCGAACACCTGACGCTCCTCCCCCTGACCTGGCCGTCTTTATTGAAGTGCATCTTCACCCCCACCCGTCAGGCCCTCTGCACCTTTGACCCACACAATCCCTACCTCATTCGTATGGGGCTCTTCAAACTCCTGCGACCAGATACGGTCACGTCTCTCTTTTTCTTGGGAAGCACGGCGGACACAGAGGGTCTCCTCAAATCCATCCTCCTTTACCTCTCCCCCCTCTTCACCAACCACTTCCTCGCGCTCTCCGATTGCGTAAAGCAGATTGCCTTCAAAGGAAAGAGACAACATCGCATTCAACTCTGTCACAACCCTGTTGACACAGCTCTCTATCAACCATCTGCTCTCTCAGGAAAGCAACTGGTGAATGCCGATCGTGTTGTGGCTGGAAAAAATCATGTTGAGATGATACAGGTATTCATCCTAGCCCATGCACAAGATCCTGAACTCACTTTGGTCATCGCAGGAAATTATAAAAAGACTTCCAATCCGAATGAGAACACAGAAAGTTACAAGCAATGCCAGGAACTCCTGAAGGAAGCTGGATTGGAAAACCAAGTCACCTTTACTGGAAATCTCTCCCCTACCGAGCTCAGGAATCTACTCACTTCGTCAGACATCTTTCTCAAAACGTCTCTCTCAGAAACCTGTGGTATCTCCACGATCGAAGCCATGGCCAGTGGCCTCCCCGTCATCGCCTTTGACAATACAGGCACCCATGAGACCGTCAGTCGTGGAAATGGCATCTTGGTGAGGGATCACGATGTAGAACAGATGGCACATGCCATTATTCAACTCATGAGAAATCGACGTTCTATTGAGGATATGGGATTGGCCTCCTTGCAAGGAGCCGTGTTCTATAACAGGCCACGTTGTATCAATGTTTTTTTTAGCACCATTTCATCCAAAATACCCTCATTGTAAAAATGGTTATGAAGAACATCGAACAACGATGCCAAGAATACATGGAGAACACACAAAATCCATGGCGCATCAAATCAACACACACCATCTATATCAATGAACGCAATTTTCTTTCTAACGCATTCGGCACATCAAACAATATCTTAGATGCCGGAGGTGGCACGGGATTTCATCTGCATACAGCGTTAGAAGATTCACATAGGAAGATCACCGTCCTCGACGGAAATGACACGTTGTTAAACGAAGGAAAAACGTTGTTTCCAGACTCAAGATTTGTTAAAGGCACGTGTTGTGATATGCCATTTTCAAATGAGGAATTTGATGGCATCCTTGTTCGTGCAAATCTGCTCTATTTTTCAGACAAAGCGTCTTACATCAAAGAGTGTTACCGGGTGCTAAAACCAAACGGAGTCCTTGTTATTATCGATCGAAATAGATTTGATATCACAAATCTTGTTGCAAATTTTTTAAAAACTAAACAAGATCCGTTTGAGCTCTACTCAGATTTCATGACCTTTACCTACCTTGAAAAACTTCTAATGAAGGAAGGGTTCACTATACAGGCAAAAAAGGGTTGCATGTTAACCATTCCAAAAATACATTCATTTTTCTTGAATCGTCTATCTCAAACCACCCCCCGCATTCCAACCAGAGTAATCTATTCATACGCTCACACAAATTTTCTTAAACAGATTGCACGATGGATGTATCTGAAGGCAACAAAAACAACATGAACACACCTATAAAAACCACGATCCTCACCGTCAACTACAACTCTGCGGCGTTTGTGATCAATACGCTTTGGTGTCTTGAGCACATTACTATGCACCCCTATAAGGTCATCATTGCAGACAATAACTCCAAACCGGAAGATTATGCAGAGCTTGAGGCTTACTGCGCGGATCTAGACTATGTGGAGGTGTACCGAAAGGAAGGATTCACACTTAGAGGAAGCATGGCTCACGGAACGACGTTGAACGAACTCGTAAAAAAAGTGGACACCCCTTACTTTTCAATTCTTGATGCAGACGCAACTTGGCTTGCAAAAGGATGGGACGAAATCCTGATGAAGCAGCTGGATGACACAACAAAAGTGATTGGGACCCAAGCATCCCCAGGCAAACCACAGGACTTTCCACTCATGTTCTGTATTCTGTTCGAAACAGAAGCCTTCAAAAAACTCGATATCGACTTCAGACCGAAGGATATTAGCGAGAAACAAGATACAGGATTTGAAATGCGCGAAAAATATCAGTCAGCCGGTTATAGCGGGGCGCTCATTGAAATACAGAACACCCGTATCTTTAAAAAGGGACCGTTTCGTCATCTTGTTGGTATTGCTGAATACTATCTCCCTGGGCACCAGCCTATCTTCGCCTCACACTTTGGCCGTGGGTCGAGTCTTGGAGCGAACAAGTATGCAAAGGGGCTCGTAAAATGGCTCTACAAAATTCCTCTATTAGGTCCATCCTTGCTTAACGCAAAGGGCCGACGAGAAAAACAGGAATGGATCGACACCTGCAAGCGCATTGTCCGTACCTATGACACCTAAGTCAGAATCACACATTTTTATTGTCTGGCAATCAGGCTTTCACCAACTCTCTCGTATCTTGTGGGAGCTCTCTTTGGAGTTTGAAATTAACCACGCCCGCAAGATCACCTGGAACACACAGGAGATTGTACAAAACCTCTCACGCATTTATCCAAACAGAACTTTCACCCCCGAGAGCTCTAAGCTTAAAGAAATCGGCGGAAACCAGCTGGTCATGATCTTGGTCACAGACAAAGCCCCACAGATCACAAATGGAAAAAATACCCGCACGCTGCGCTATAAAACCACCCACCGCACCAAGGAACGTGTACACCCAATCTTTCGTTGGCGCACAAAGAATATCAACTACCTTCATGCCTCCGACCTCGAGTCCGACGCCTTCTTTAACTTCCACGGTCTCACAGGAGAATCCCGTGAACAGTTTGAAACGCTCAAGCAACGACCACACACACACTACCTCCCTCTTGAAAGTGAACACAGACTCGAGCTCACACACAGAGAGAACCAAGCATTTGCCTCACCTCAAGAAGTCTTCAACGCACTCAACACACACGTGAACTATGCGGTGCTACGCAACTTTGAGGGGTGGCCTGAAACACTTGTCTCTGAATCGCATCAAGACATCGACCTGTTAACTGATGATTACTATAAAACGCTCCTCATCCTTGGAGCCGTCCCTGTCTTTCCGCAGCCCTACCGAGTCCATCATCTTGTGCCTGTAGGTGACCGAACCATTCCTTTTGATATTCGATCCGTTGATGACGGTTACTATGACCCAACCTGGGCACGGCATCTGTTGAATCACCGTGTCATGCATCTTGGTTTTTATCGCCTGAGCGATACAGACTATTTCTGGAGCCTGCTTTATCACGGAATCTATCACAAAAAAACATTGTCGAAAGAATACCATGAGCGCCTTGAGCGCATCCGTGAACCACTTAGTGACGAGCCAAAGCGCATGCTCGACACATACCTCAAAGAACACAGCTACGAGGTCACCACCCCTTTGGATCAATCGGTGAAACTCCAAAAGCCTCCATTCGCTCAAGGGTTATTTTATCTCTCAGCCTGCATGCGTATTCTGCATTCACTCATAAAACCCCCTACCACAGATCTCTCTCACCTGAGAGAACACGATGCGCTCAAGCACGTGGAAAGACACCTTGCACGCACTCGACGAATCAAGCATGGGGTCTACGTCGTCGAAAATAGAATCATTAAGCAGACAGACGCAAACCGCACATTTCTCATGGACCAGGAGGCAACGATGCTTGAGCGGCTTCGAGAGCACGAGTACTTCCCTCACGTGATCGATCGCTTTGATCACGAAGGACAATCGTATCTTGTGATGGATCGTCGATCAGGCACCCCCCTGAACCATCACTTCAATCTCACAAACAAACAACTAGCCCGTCTTGAAACGGATCTCCATGCGATCATAGAAATTCTTTCAAAGAATCAGATCACCCATAGGGACCTACGACCAGAGAATCTCCTCATGACCCCACAGGGTGCCCTCTCCCTCGTAGACTTTGAGTTCGCTAAACCGTTTGACACTGACATTCAGGCTCCCTCAGCTGTTGGCCGATACATTCTTCTGAATGCACAAAAAAATCTCGGTGCCGGTTGGTACAAAAAAGGAATCCCAGACAAAGAGATTGACCCGACGGCAGCCCAGAAGGTGCTTGAGTACTATCAAACAAATCGTTCCATCAAAAAATGGCCTCGATTTCTCAAGGCCATGCTCAGAGAACGACTCAAACGCCTCACATCCGTTTAAACAAATAGATAAACATGGCTGTTTTATAAACTTGGGTGATGAGACTGGCTGCCACCACTCCCCAAATCTGAAACAGCGGCAAGAGGATAAGCATGAGTGCAATATTAACGGAAGGGCCGGTGATATTCATCAAGTAGAGCGGTTTTTTCTGTGCGTGCGCCGTCAGGGCTGAGTCGAAAAGAACCTTGGGGAAAAACAACAAGTTAAGCGAAAGTACCTGAGTATAAATCACTGCATCAAGATACTGCGGAAAAACAAGTTGAAACAACCATGGGGCAAGCACAATATACAAAACAACGATTGGAACGATAGCTAAGAACAAAATGAAACTCTTCCGAGGAAGGGTTTTTTTTATCTCATGCTTCTCCTTGGATGAAAGTTTAATGAGGGCGAGCAGTCCTGTGCTTTGAACAAAAGAACGAAGGTGTTGCGTGGGCAAAAGCGCAAACGAATAGACCGCCACAGCGACTGGACCTAGGAAATACCAAAGAAGGACGGAATCAATTTTGCTCGCCACATCCCCCACCGCTGACATCGCGCTTAAGTGGACTCCATAGGAAAGCGTGTCAGACTCTTGCTTTTTATTTGGAGTCTGTCGCACACAGACCCACCAAGAGGCAAGCGCACGCACAACCGTATAAGACACGAAGTAGGACAGAAGGACGATGATCACTTGGTCACTCAAAGCGACACTCACCATGATGGCGACACTTGCAACTGTTTGAACAACGGTTTCGTACAGGGCAGATAATCGAAATTGCTTACGCCCGTTTAAAAGAGGGATGAACAATGTCAGGGCGTTTAACGGAGGCGTGAACACTCCAACGACGACAAAGTTTAATGCAAGACCGCTGTTCCCCTGAATCCAGTAATACAGTGCGCCCATACCTGCTGCGGCAGAAGCGACAAGCCCCCATCTGAGACGAAGCAAGGTCGCTTCACGCAAACCTCCTTCGTATCCACGAGACACAGCTCGAAGATAGGATGTATTGATCCCCCGCATGGAGAAAATCGCCACGAGTGCAGCTGCAGAAAGCACAAACTTATACTCCCCATAGGCCTCTTGTGGAAACAGATTTGCGAACATAATCGCAACGATAAACGACGTGATCGCATACACCACACGTTTCACCGACATCCAAAAAGACCCACTGGCGAGATACACCATGTCGGTCCTTGTAAACCGCTCGGACCAACGCAAGATACGATATAAGGCCTTTTTGAAGCGTTTAAATACCGATGTGTTCTTCATAATCTTGAAAAGAATACCATAATTCCTGTACGTTTCCGTGTTCGTCTTAAGGGCGGTACACTATACGGGACTGTTCCCCAATGCGATGAGATTGGCTTGAACGGGCTGTCGATCGCTGAAAACGTCCTCAAACGGACGTTGAAGCGATGACTGGGCGCCCGTGAAAGCCAAGATCGCGCATTCGGGGACAGTCCCTATACGGAGCTATGCATTCCCCTCTCATCTCTATTATCATTCCAACCTATAACGCTGCTTCTACGCTTCCACGTGCGTTGGAAAGCGCTCTTTCGCAGTCGATCCAGAATCTCGAAATCCTTGTGGTTGATGATGCCTCAACCGACGAGACACAGGAACTCATCCAAAGATACATGGACCGTGATGACCGTGTGCACTATTACCGCCTTAAGGAAAACTCTGGGGGGGCCGCAAAACCGAAAAACGTCGGTGTGATGCATGCGCGTGGAAGTTATATTGCCATTCTAGATGCGGATGATGAATGGATGGAAACGAAACTTGAGAAGCAGCTTCAGCTCTTTCAAGAATCAACAAATACACGATTAGGATTTGTGGGAGCCCATGCACTTCTCGTCGAGAACGGAACAGAGACATTAAAACCAGTAAGGAACTATACAAACATCCTCCACCACCTGCTTGCCTCTGACTACATGGGGAGCGGAAGTAGCACCCTGTATCGCAAAGACGTATTTGATCAGGTTGGGGGGTTCGACGAAACATTGAAAAGTGCACAGGATCTTGAAATGCGCATCCGACTCGCTCAACAATACGATTTTGCCGTTCCAGACTCAGGGCCCCTGTTGAAGTATCACATTAGGCCAGGCAGTGTGACACGCCGCCTGTCAGTGGAACAGAAAGATGCGGATCACGCCTACATCATCCAAAAGTACCGACATCTGTACGAGCAAAATCCCGTTGCCTATTCGAACAAACTCAGATCAGATGGCACACGCTATATCCTTGCTGGGTATTATCGTCGAGGATGGAGTGCCTTCTTACGATCCATTAAAACACACCCAACCAATTGGCGCAGCTACGTCTACCTTCTTCTGTCTTTTCTCGGTGCACACAACTACCGGCGCCTGACCCACTTGAAACGTAATGCACGAGCGATCAAACACACTCTATGAATTTTTCCAGTCTCAAACAGATTACCTGGTATGCCGTTCGTCCCAAGCAATACATCACGCTGTTTCACAAAGTCTTGAACAAGCTCACTGAGAAGCGTCATCCATCTGACGAGCAGGTTGTGGCATGGTGCGAAGCACACGCCCTGTCAACACAGGAATGTTTGGAACAACTCATAGGCAAACCATTCACCCCGAGCTTTTCTGTGGAGCAAGCAGAGGAAATTCAAAAGGCACAGGCACGTGTTGATACGTGTCCAGCACGCATGGGAGGAGGTGGAGATCTTGAACTTCTCTATCAGCTTTGCAACCACCTTCGTGCGCGAACCGTTCTTGAAACAGGAGTGGCTTATGGCTGGTCATCGTTCGCCATTCTTAGCTCACTTGCAAAACGTGGAGGCACCCTCATCAGCATTGATCTCCCCTATCCAAACCTCAATGCGGAAGACTTTGTAGGGTGTGCCATTCCAGAAGCACTTAAAACTCATTGGATGTTGAAACGAGGATCTGACCGGTCACTTCTAAAAAAGGTTATTCGCTCAGGACCTTTTGATCTCTGTCATTACGACAGTGACAAAAGTTATCGTGGACGCATGTGGGCCTACCCCCTTCTTTGGAATGCGCTCAAGCCTGACGGTCTCTTTCTGTCAGATGATGTCAGTGACAACCGTGCGTTTAAAGACTTCTGTGAAGAACTGCAACAAGAACCGATCATCATTAGATTCAAACAAGCAACAACCACAAAGTACATCGGCTGCCTACAAAAGCCTCTATGACCCGCATCCTCTTTGTCACAACCTCTCCCCAACTCGCAGGCGCAGAAAAACAGCTGCTTGCCTTAGCATCCGGTCTTGATCGTGAACAGTATGAGGTCATGGTGGTCACACTCAAAGGTGAACGTGAAGGCCGACTTCTTGAGGTGTTGCGCAGAGAAAACATCAAAACAGAGAGTCTGAACATTCAACACAAATGGGAGCTCTGGAAACTCATCCGTCTGTTTAAAATTCTCAAAACATTTCAGCCAGACATCCTCCAAAGTTTTCTTTTTTTCGACAATGTCGTGGCTCGTCTGTTTGGATATCTTAACCAGGTCCCTGTTGTGATCTCGGGACAACGAAACGCAAAACCCACAACAGGAATGCGACTCATCCTCGAGCGCCTCACTCTCCCGCTTACCACACACGTTGTAAGCAACTCTGAAGCAGGAATACGTGCGCTGCGCAATCAACATGCACTAGAGGCAGACAAGATGACGCTCATCCCTAACGGAATCACACTCCCTATCGGTGTACACAACGACGCAGAAGATCTGCGGACACACGCAGAAGGAAAACTACACATCGGTTTTGTGGGTTACCTCACCCACCAAAAAGGGGTGGAGGTACTCCTAAGAGCCCTAGCGGAGCTTAAGCATTCACACCAACCTATCTACACCTCAATCATTGGGGATGGTCCAGAGCTTGAGCACCTCACACAAGAAGCGATCAGGCTTGGACTTGAAGATGCTGTTGGCTTTCTTGGAAAACAAGAGGGAGCCGCTGGGCTTATGCGTGCCTTTGATGTTCTCGTTCTCCCCTCCCTGTGGGAAGGAATGCCGAATGTCATCATGGAGGCCATGGCGCAAGGAATTCCTGTGATCGCCACAAAGGTAGGAGGAATTCCTGAGCTTGTGACTCCTTACGTCACAGGACTCCTCATTGAACCAGAAGACGCTCAGGCGCTCGCACAAGCAATTCTCACCCTAAACGACCAGCACCTGCGTGAACGCATGGGAGCCGCTGGGCGTGCGCGTATCGAACAAGACTTCACGCTTGAGACGATGATCGAACGTTTTAACCAGCTCTATACATCCCTGTTGAGTTCCTCAAAGAAACACGCCTCCTCAATCCAAACCGCATGAAGCTCTTCTATTTCATCACCAAATCAAGTGCCGGCGGGGCCCAGACGCATGTGATGCAACTGGCCCGCTGTTTTGCTGCGCAAGGTCATGAGGTGACGATCATGAGTCAGCCTGGTGGGTGGCTTGAAGACGAAGCCCGAAAGCTCGGCGTCCGCTACCTACAGAACCCCCACCTTGCAAATACGATGAACCCTATCCCGCTCGTCCGAGCTGCGCGCGTGCTTAAAAAAGCATTAGATGAAATCAAACCTGATCTTGTCAGTTGCCATAGCACGATTGCAGGACTTGTTGGGCGCGCAACCATTCGTGACAGAATCCCAACCCTCTTTACCGCTCATGGCTGGGGGTTTGCTCCGCGCATCCATCAACCACGACGCCTAATCATAAAATGGGTTGAACGTTTCCTTGCCCCCTGGAGCCGGCACATCATTTGTGTGAGTACCTATGACCTCAACCTTGCCCATTTAGCTGGAATCAATAATGTCTCCTGTGTCCATAACGGTGTGGAGCGTTTTGAACCCACCGCATACCACCATCAGCTCATCGAAGGCTTGTTTGTGGGTCGCCTGGCCGATCAAAAAGATCCACTCCTGTTGATTCAAGCCATCCACCAGCTCCCACCTGAAATCCGTGAGCGTCTACACCTGACACTTGTTGGAAGTGGTGCGCTTGAAGAAGACGTGCGTCGTGCCATCCTCAACTATGACCTCGTCACAACCATCACCCTCAAACCACTCTTGCCACGCACAGAGGTGCTTGCCCTCATGAATGAGGTTGATTTCTTTATTTTGACATCACACTGGGAAGGGCTTCCACGTTCGATTCTCGAAGCCATGGCGCATAGCCTCCCCGTAATCGCAACAGATGTTGGAGGCGTGCGTGACGCCGTTCGTCCAGAAACAGGCATCCTTATTCCGCACGGAGATGTGCGTGCAGCCGTAGAAGCGATGACCGCACTCATTGAACAACCCGCACTCAGGACCCGCTTAGGCGCTGCAGCGCATGAACTCGCACAGCACTCTTTTTCCCTCACCGGGATGTGCGAAAAAACAGAAGCGGTTTACCGAGACGTGCTCAAAGAAAAGGGTCTCTGATATACTTAAAGCCTATGACGCTGGAGGAACAGCTCGCAAAACAACTTCGAAAAGAACCCGCCCTCAACTTCCTCAATGAATTTCTTGCGGACAATCCAGAGGCACGATTTTTTTTAGTCGGTGGAGCGGTGCGAGACACCCTCCTTGGCCGGCACATGCGTGAACTTGATTACGACTTTGTTGTAAGTGGGCTTGAGGCTGAAAGACTGGAACAATGGCTTGAGCAGCACGGCGACGTTGATTTTGTTGGAAGAGACTTTGGTGTGTTCAAGTTCATGCCAAGCGGATTCTCCCACGAACACATTGAGTTCATCGATATCGCCCTTCCAAGAACAGAAGCCCCTCACACGACGTCTTCAGGTGGATACCGTGAATTTGAAATCCAATCCGATCCCTCTCTCCCCATCGAAAAAGATCTTGAACGACGAGACTTCACCATCAACGCCATTGCTTTCGATGTGCAAAATGGCACCCTCATAGATCCATTCAATGGACAGGTGGATCTGAAAAACCGAATCATCCGAACTGTGGGTGAGAGTGAACAACGCTTCAATGAAGATCTTTCACGCATACTCCGAGCTGTGCGTTTTGCAAGCGAGCTGCACTTTACGATTGAAGAGCAGACGCTCCAAACCATCCAGAAAAAAGCAGGAGACCTGAACCTCACAAGAACAACAGAGGACCGAACAGAGTTTGTCGTTCCCCGAGAGACCATCGGAGCCGAGCTTGGAAAGGCTCTTGATCGCGCACCAGCAAGTGCGATCGACTGGCTCGGGCGCGCCCACCTCATGGATGCACTCTTCCCCGAGATCCAGCGTGTGATCGATGTCGACCCCACCTATGTCTTCCCTCTTGCGCAGCTGAAAGAACGCCACATCATGGTTGCGGTGAGTTTACTTATGAGAGCGCTCCCACCTGACTCCATCGAAGAAGCCTTAGCGTTTACTGGACTCAATAGTCTTCCAAAAGAATCGCCTAGGCGTATTGATGGAGAGACCGTGAAATGGGTCGTGAGCCGGCTCCATCCTCCTCTCACCATTGACGACGTCTTACAGATGCCTGGCGCAGACTTTGAAAAGTGGTTTTTCAATGGGAAGGGCAGCGTCCTCCTGGAGGTCATGACACAGATCGGACACGCAGATATCTGTACTGCCGTACGTGATCGTCGCCATGCAATTGAAACCCGCTGGCTCATCGAGCCCGGAGAAAAAGTTCCACTCCTCCTTTCTGGAGATGATGTCCTCACCACGGGAATTCCTCAGGGTCCCAAGATCAGAAAACTCCTTGATGATTGTCGAAGCAAACAACTTGCTGGCGAAATCCTCTCTCGAGAAGAAGCTCTCGCCTGGCTCAAGCAACAAACAAAGTGAACTCCATAAACAAAAAATCCCCCAGCATCGCTGAGGGATTTTTGGTGGGCGATACAAGATTCGAACTTGTGACCTCCACAATGTCAATGTGGCGCTCTAACCAACTGAGCTAACCGCCCTTTTCTTCCACGGCTCGGATTGTAGGGAATCGCTCCCTCTACGTCAAGGGACTGTTACCGAATACCGCTTTCGACTCATGTGTTCAAAATGACAGCGAGCCGCCGATGAGAAACATGAGGCATAGCAGAGCTTTGTTGAATGTTTCGAATCAAGGCGCAGCGGCATTTTGGACATCATGAGGCAAAGCCGATATTCGGTAACAGTTCCATCCAGATCAAAAGAACTTACTCTTTTCCTGTGTCTCTAGATCTTGTTCTTCGATCCCTTCATCTTCTTGATCGAGCACAATCCAAGGCTTGGTTTTCGATTTAGAAATAGTCATGATCAAAAACCCACCAATCGTGAGGACAGCGGCTCCCATCAAGAAGGCACCGAACACTCCGATAAACCCACATCCAAAAACCGCAGAAACTGTCTCCGCCTTATTCACCGCCCTCAGCATACACTCCTCAACAGCTGTCTCAGAGTACGTGAGTCCAATCACAGAGGCTCCCACACCACACATGAGCGCCAGAATCGAAAAGAGACAGCTAAAGCGCACTTTGCGCAAGCGGCCAAGTCGCATAATGGCAATAAGCGCAAAAAAGACCCCACCAAGGACCCAATAGACAAGAAACCAAAGGATTCCGAGTACAATTGTGAAAGGGAGAACGCCTGTTTCCATAGGTTAGAATTATAACACTGAATCCAATCTTGGGGCTGTTTCCTAATGAGATGAGATTGACAAAGATGGATGATATACTATTGTAGGCGGCCTACTGGGTTAGTAAAGGGACTGTTCCCGTAAAAGAGTCATAGCCACAGCACAGATGAAGGGGATGTAGCTCAGGGGTTAGAGCAGCAAGCTTATATCTTGCCGGTCGATGGTTCAATTCCATCCATCCCCACCATGTCTGCTGTGTCTCAATCGACCACGATCAAATATCTCTATGCCATTTTTCTTCATCGGACTCGTTGTCCTCATTATTGCCATCATCATTTTGCGTCTCGCAATGAGAGACCAAGACAAGGAAGGGATTGTTGGGGCAACCACACTGGTCATCGCCGCCGTTATTTTGATGCTCTTCTTCGGTCTCTTTTATACACTCATGATCCCGTAGTATGCCGGAACTCCACCCAACACCGTCTGATCTTGGCGTGCGACTTGATGTGTTTGTCACAGCACATCTCGATCTCTCACGATCACAAATCCAACGTCTGATCAAAGCAGGGAGCATCACCCTTGACGATAAGAAGGTAACACCCCACACCCCTATTGAATCTGGGAGTGTGGTGTTTTATCCCGAAGCGGAAGTCGTCATGTCCGCCAAAAAAACAGGTACAGCCCCTCTGTTAGAAGTCGTCTATGAAGACAAGGATGTCATGGTGATCGACAAACCCGCTGGGATTATTGTGCACCAGGCAACACCTCATGACACAGACCCAACGGTGGTTGATGCCCTGCTAGAGCTCCACCCGGAGATCATTCACGTGGGTGATGACCCTGCGCGGCCTGGCATCGTCCATCGACTTGATAAAGACGTTTCAGGACTCATGGTGATTGCCAAAACACAGGAAGCGTTCGAGGACCTTAAAAAACAATTTCAGTCACGGACGGTTCAAAAAGAGTATCTCGCACTCGCCTATGGCGAGCTCCCACTAGACCATGACACCATCGACCTCAAAATCATACGCTCAAAAGTACGAGGACGCATGGTGGCGCGACCAGAATCTCAGGAGGGTAAAGAATCTTTGACAGAATATGACGTTCTCGAGCGACTTAAAACAACCACGTACGTGCGTGTCCGCATCCACACAGGACGCACCCACCAAATTCGTGTTCATTTCTTCGCACTCGGTCACTCTCTCGTAGGCGACAAGCTCTACAAAATGAAAAAGATGAAATGGCGACCCATCGACATTGATCGCATCTTCTTGCACGCCACCAAACTCGCTTTTCATCTTCCAAGCGGTGAGGAAAAAATGTTTGAATCAACGCTCCCAAAGGAATTAGAACAGGTCTTAAGCGCCGTACGCTAACACTATGATTATCACAATCACAGGACTGCCAGGAGCAGGAAAATCGACCATTGGAAAACTCCTCTCAGAAGCACTGCATCTCCCACGCCATTCAGCAGGAGACCTCAGGCGCAAGATGGCTGAAGACCGAGGCATGACCATTCACGAATTCAACGCTCTTGGAGAAACAGAAGATTTCACCGACAAAGACGTCGATGCATACCAAGAAGCGCTCGGAAAGGAGCAAGATGAGTTCATTATCGACGGACGTCTCTCTTGGTACTTCATTCCACACTCGTTCAAACTCTTTCTCTCTGTAGATCCAAAAGAAGCGGCAAGGCGTATCTTTAACGATTCAAAAGAAGGACAGCGTCCAAACGAAGACGTGTATCGTTCCGTGGAGGAAGTCGAGGAAGCAAACGCCGCCCGACTTGCTTCAGACATGAAGCGCTATCAGAAGTACTACGGCGTTGATTATTTAAAGGAAGGTAATTACGACCTCGTCATTGATACAACCGATAAATCGCCTGAAGAGATTCTGCAGCTGATCCTGAGTGCCCTTGACGAAAAAGCATGATTTCGCTATAGTCCTGGCGCATTTAAGCACTTGTCTATGAACGTTGATTGCCCCAAAGCGGGTAAATACGGTCCGCTGCACACGTGACCTAACCGACATCTATGTCAGACGAAGAAACAAAGGTTGAGGAGCAGGCACCAGAGGCCACTCCAGAGACAACCGAAGCCGAGGCAACGCCTGAGGCTGAAGCCCCAAGTGAAGAGACACCTGAAGAGGTATCAACAGAATCGAGTCACACAACCAAACTCGTTGACTTCAACGAACTCAAACCTGGACAGACCATCCGACTCCACGAACGCATTAAGGACGTGTCTCCAAAGGGAGAAGAACGTGAGCGTATCCAAATCTTTGAAGGAATCATCCTTACGATGGGTGGATCTGGCATGAGTCGAACCATCACCCTTCGAAAAGTTTCAAAGGGATTCGGAGTGGAAAAAATCTATCCGATCAACTCCCCTGTGGTCGCAAAAATTGAGCTCGTAAAGTCGGCCAAGGTCCGACGTGCCAATCTCAGCTATCTCAAGAATCCAAAGCGACGCTTCAAGCGTAAGCTCAAGGAAACCCTGACAGCCCTTGGAAGTCAGAGTCGAAAGACAAAGAAAAAGTAAAAAACCTCCGGCCATGTGCCGGGGTTTTTGATTATCAGAAAACGCACACCGTCTGTGTGCGTTCTTGTTTATCTGCTCTTGCGCCAGATCATCTGCTGACGTTCCGGTCCCACACCGATCGCTGTGATCGGGAGACCGACCCATTCGGAGATGAACTGGACGTAGACCTGAGCATTCCGAGGAAGGGTCTCGAGGGATCGGCAGTCGCTGATGTCTTCACGCCAGCCAAGGAGAGTCTCATACAGAGGCTCTGCACGCTCGAGCACGTAACGCGTGAGCGTCTCATGCTTACCCAGAGCTTCACCGCTCAGACGATACCCCGTACAGACCTTGATCTCATCGATCCCCGAAAGGACGTCGAGCTTGGTAAGCATGAGCTCACTGAGGCCTCCCACGCGAGCTGCATAGCGCAGCGCAACCAGATCGAGCCAGCCACAGCGCCTTGGACGACCGGTCGTTGCCCCGTACTCGTGACCTTGCGTACGCAGGAAGTCGCCTTCGCCGTTTTCCTGCTCGGTCGGGAACGGACCCTCACCCACGCGCGTGATGTAGGCCTTGGTGACCCCGATCACTCGGTCGAAGTCGTAGACCCCGAGCGACGCCGACACCCCACCGAGGGTGCAGTATGAGGATGTGACGAATGGATGGGATCCATGAATTAGGTCGAGTAAGACCCCCTGGGCCCCCTCGAACAGAACATCACTCGAATCAGCGAGGGCGAGGGCGGCACGGGTGTCTCCGAGATGTGGAACCAGCTCGTCCGAGAAGGACATGCACCAGTCGATGACTTCATCGAGGCTTGGGACTGGGACTCCAAAGTGGCTCAGGATCGCAGCTTTCTCCTCGTAGTATCCGCCACGCGTGAGTGCCTCGTGTACCTTCTCACGCCGTGTCAGATGCCCGAGCTTCACCCCACGACGGGATGCCAAATCCTCGTAGCACGGACCGATTCCACACTTGGTGGTTCCGATCCCTCCCCGTGCCTTTTCGCGTGCCTCGTCGATGAGCTTGTGAAGCGGCAGGACCACCGGTGCACTCCTGTCGAGGATCACCGTGGATCCACACGCACGAGCGAGTGCAAGCTCCTCGTGCACCACCTCAAGGTCATGCACGACCCCAGGACCGCACAGATTCACCGTTTGCGGACGCACAATTCCCGAAGGAAGAATGTGCAGCACGTACTTGGTATCGTTGTCCCAGATCGTGTGACCGGCATTTCCTCCCCCATTGAACCGCACGACGAATCGCACATCCCGAGAGAGGTTGTCGACCACTCGACCCTTGCCTTCGTCGCCCCACTGGGCGCCGAGAATGACCTTCCACATGGAGGCCTCCGTTGGTGAAAAGAACCTTGTTTAGCCTATCGGACTGACTGAAAAGGTCAATCTCACCGTCATGGACCCCCCCTGTGTCTACATGTTAAACTTCTAGAAATAGAAGAACGACCCATTTTTGGGTCGTTCTTTCTTTCCAACACGGAAGACTTGGACCCATGCGCGTATGCGTGGGTCCGAGAAGCCGTGTTTGAGTACACTGTCTGTGAATCAGGCGACCTTTTTGAGTTTGGATCGACCGACCGTCACGTATGTGCTGCCATTGTCCTTCCAGAGGAAGGTAATTCCAATGACAAACATCAACAGAGCAGCCCATCCGCTCCAGAACCAAATCTGACGCCAGGTGGTTCCCTGAGCGTAGACACTGATCCCGAAGGGGCTGTGCATCGGCGTGATTCCGAGAGTCTCGATGAGCTCTTTCCGGGTCTGCCAGAAATCCTCCTGCCCCTCATTGCTGGCGAGCAAATCACGAGCGCTCACCAGGTTCTGGTACCAGAAGTCGATGTCACCATCGGCTGAGCCGATGAAGATCCCCGTGTTCCCAGACGTCAGACCTCGCTGATTGAGGTACTGAATCACCTGGTCCAGCTCAGTGACGGCGAGCTGGGGATTCGTGGCATGAAGTGCGTTGTTGACTCGGTTTGCCACGGCTCCGGTGAAAACCGCCACCTTCCAGAGACGTGCTGATGACCACAACGAAAAGCAGACCAAGAAGAAAATCGCAATGCTGCGGTAACGAATACGCATTCTCCGAACTCCTCTTTTCCGAATGGATATTTCCAACACGGAAGACTTGGACCCATGCGCGTATGCGTGGGTCCGAGAAGCCGTGTTTGAGCGTTCAGGCGGGCGGGCGTTCGAGCAGGTAGCTGATGGCTTGCTCGAAGTGTTCAGCAGCATACTGGCTCGGGTTGAACCAGTTGCTGACGAAGTTCCCGACCCCAGGAACGTAATGCGAGAACACGCACCGGACCTGCAACCACCCGATCGCATTGCGCACGATCGTGATGTGGTTCGTGGGCCTGTCGACACCCCACGAGACGCGGAATCCGCAGTCCTCGTGAATGCCGTGCCCATCCTGACCAAGCTCTCCTGCCTCGAGGAGCTCCTGCCAGGGGTAGAAGTCTTGACGGCAGATGAACAGATCGAGCTGGCCCGGGCACTTGGGAGCCCCGGCGACCAGGATGCTGACAAGACAGCCCCATCCCGGCCAATCCTCTGACGGACGCCAGCCGAGCCGACTCTGGCTCGGGTCACAGTAGACAACTTCGGACATCTAGTCCTCCTTGGAGATCTTGAGGTTGTACATCTTGATGAGAGTTGCCAATGCCCTGCATCCGAGACCGAATGCGAGCAATGCCGCCCACCACGTGTTGCTGAGACAGAAGACCACAACGAGCCCCATGCTCATGGTGAGTCCTATGAGTGCGAAGCCCATCGACAGCCGTCGCGCTTCCAGCGCTTGCGCTTTCTGTTCCACGATTCCTCCAGTGTGAATTTCCAACACGGATCTTCACCGTCTTGCTGGGCAACACGGCAGGGATCTAGGTTGAAAGTTGTGAGACGCCCCGTCCGTCTTGCTGGTGTCGTACCAGTAGACGGACGGGGGTCAGACGACGTTGCACAGACCATTGTGCTCACTCACAGAGGGGTTGCGCTGGATGTGATCTGCGCGCACCCACTTGGCGATCGAGCTCGACCAAGCGTCTGGAACGATCTCATCGGCCAAGCGGACGACAACGCCTTCGCGCTGTCCACCACAGGCCGACGATTCCAGAACAAGCCGATCGATGAGCTTGAACAGTTCGTCCTCGCTGTGCACGACCCCCTGCCAAAGGACAGGAACAGTCGGCAACTCGAGGATGGCTGCCCAAAGCTCGACATCCTCCCACGATGCCCACGCACCCGTCACGTCATTGCGGACGTTAAAGAGCATGAAGGGCGCAGGGAGAGCCGAGTAGGCGATGGTGTGGCGATAGTACAGCCACTCTCCAAACACGGATCGCATTCCATCAATGTCCCAACGCTTCTGACTCCACAGAGCCTTGGCAGGGTCAAAGATAGGATTGCGGGTGTTCCCCGAATGCGAACGGGCATAACACGCATCGCGCGTCATGCACCAGTTGCCTCCGTCCATTTTTTCGAGGATGACGATCGTGCGACCGACGAACGCTTGTGCATTACCCAGCCGCTCGTCGTCATCTGTTCCCCCCGGTGAATTCGGGAGGTGGGGCGTACGCCCGTACTTGGCACTTGCCATGGTTCACCTCCGAACCGAGGGTTTTGAAACCGGCTGGATCATCCAACACGGATGGCTAGGACCGACGCACGCGTATGCACGTCGGTCCGAGAGAAGCCGTGTTTGAGCGTGTTTCAGCCTTGGAGGCTCATCACCTGCCAGAGGGGTCTGGCACAGATGTTTGGTAGGTTATGGGGTAGAGTCTTGGAATGAGAAA
>PFWU01000005.1 GCA_002791295.1 Candidatus Uhrbacteria bacterium CG_4_9_14_3_um_filter_50_9 | reverse complement strand
CGGCAAGATAAAAGCCACCAGCGTTAGCTGGTGGTCTTTTACTGACGAAAGAGACCTTTTTCATCAGGATATGAGTTCTGGAGGAACGGATGTTGGAATTCGCTATCGACGGACACGACGGAGCTGCAAAGACACCAATTCTCGAGGGTGTGCAGCAACAGCTTTGTGCAAAAGGATTGAGCGTGATGACATGCGCTCCGTTCCATGTTGCAAACCATCGATATGGAAGCGACGTGTATTCGTTGTGGAAGCACGACGAGTCGGCGCACATGCTGCTCGGGTTGTTGAGCGACGTGATCTCGTGCGCTCGCGATGAGGCGAGCCGTCATGGGGCAGATGTGCTTCTCTTTGATCGCCATTGGATGACGATCCTGGTGGAGATCGACGACAGGCGACTTCTGCGCGCTTGCTGGGAAGACATGGTGCCCACGTTTTTCGTCAGCGCACCACCCGCAAAGACGAAGGCATGCGACCGCTTCAGTTATGCGTTAGGTTGGACCTCGTCTGACGAGCGAGTCGAGTACTACTATCAACGGTACTTAGAAATCGTGCGACGCTACCCACAACATCTTCTGGGAACCTACGATGTCCTTCACAAACGTCAACCCTTGGATCCCATCATCACGGATATTGTCGGGAAGATTCTTGAAACACTCCGTTGAGGAGGGAACGACGCATCAGTAGCTCCACACGGGCTACTTTTCTTTTTTGTTTAGTGACAAACAAAAACAGACTTCGTGTGAAGTCTGTTTTTGCTGCTACTCAGTCGCTGGCATATCGCCTTCTTCTGCAGGAGCAGCCATCTCATCACCTTCAGCGGCCATGTCGCCACTCTCGGCCGGTGCGGCCATGCCGTCACCAGCGCAGTCTGGACATGTGTGCTCATCATTGAGCTTTGTGTCAGCTACTCCGCAAGTGGTACAAACTCCAGTTCCATCCATAGATAAGGGAGTTATGAATTACCAACGTAGTCTATCGTTTTTTTATTGAATTTTCAAACGATAGGTCTCTTCAACCTTGCAAAAGCGTCAAGAGATTGTTATATTCCCCCCGTTGAATTTTAGATTGTCAAAGACAATCCGTTCCAACAGATGACGCAGGCACCCGACCTAAGGGCCACCCTCTCGCCCTAAGGGTCAACCCCGGCCTCCAGGCCGGAAGGCCTATGTCACATAGTTAATGTAAAACGTTCAGGATTGAGTGAGATGCGCCGTGCTGGAGGCTGAAAATAGCCGAGCGGTAGGTGAATCCTACCGTGAGGCGATTTTCAGCCGAAGCACAAGCAGCTCGCCAATCCTGGACGTTTTACTCCGGGCGCTGGTAGCTCAGGGGTAGAGCAAGGGCCTTTTAAGCCCGTGGTCGTGGGTTCAAATCCCACCCAGCGCACCAACAAAAACAATCAGCTTCGCTGGTTGTTTTTGTTAGACGATAACGCGTAAACATCGTAAACTAGTTGCGTATGCGTATCGCAATGATTGGACAAAAGGGTTTTGATGTTGGTGATCAAGGGGGAGGTGTTGAACAACACGTCACGCAAATTTCGATCCGTCTTGCCGATGCCGGTCATGAGGTCACGGTCTACGCACGCTCACGTTATGGATCTTCGACAAGTGATCGTGTGCACATTCGTTATCTTCCAACGATCTATCGAAAGAATATAGAGGCAATCGTCCACACCATCCTCTGCACAATCGATGTACTCTTTCGTCCGTATGACATCATTCATTATCACGGAGTTGGTCCTGCGACCCTTGCGTGGATCCCTCGAGTCTTTAAACGTCATGCACGCACCGTTGTCACTTTTCATTCACAAGACAGATACCACCAAAAGTGGGGGAGAGCTGCACGACTTTACTTATGGCTAGGAGAATGGGCCGCTGTTTGGTTTCCCCATGCAACCATTGCGGTCAGCCACTTTATTCAGGTCTACGCACGTACAACACTGCATCGACAGATCAATTACATTCCGAACGGGGCGGATCCGGAGACCATTCGCACCACAAATGAGCTCGATGCATTCGATCTTGATTCGGATGGATATCTCTTGAGTGTCAGTCGTCTCGAACCTCACAAAGGACAATGGTACTTGATTGAGGCGTTCAAGCGCCTTGAACAAGATGTGCCAGAGCTCGTGTCGGATCTCAAGCTCGTCATTGTTGGATCGGTGGCCTATGGAACAGAATATGAGCTCACACTCAAACGCCTTGCGCGTGGAAGCAGTAAGATTGTTTTTCTTGGTTTCCAAAGTGGAGAACCCCTTAAGCAGCTCTACGCTCACGCACGACTCTTCATCCATGCATCAGAAGCGGAAGGGCTTCCGATCGTTGTGCTTGAGGCAATGGGGTATGGCGCTCCTGTGCTTGTTTCTGATATTCCAGAAAATCTTGAGGTGATCCATCATGCAGGATTCACGTTTGAAAACAAAAGTGTCTCTGATCTTATGGACCAACTGCGGATCCTTCTAGAGGATCCTGAGACACTTTCACTCGCTGGACGCACAGGGCAACAGGTCATCCGTGATCAGTTTTCTTGGGATGTAGTCGCAAAAAAAACAGAAGAAGTTTATCGTTCATTACGTCACTAACATGTCTACAACATTTTGGCATTCAGAATCCATTTCAGAAACACTCAAGCATTTTGCTGTTGATCCAGAACGGGGATTATCGGCGAAGCAGGTTTCCTTGCTTCAAGAACAAGGCTTGTTGAATACGCTCCCGTCTAAAAATACAGATCCGTGGTGGCGTGTTTTATCTCGTCAGTTTCTTTCCCCACTTATCATCATCTTGGTTATTGCGGCTGTGATCAGTGCGTTTTTACAGGAGTGGGTAGACACAGGGGTTATCAGTGCAGCGGTTGGACTCAATACGATTATTGGTTTTATTCAAGAGTTCAAGGCGAACCGAACGCTGAAACAACTCCGTTCGCTTGTTCAGCCGCATGCAATGGTATTGCGTGACGGGAAGGAGTTGGATGTGCCCGCTGTTGAGCTTGTTGAGGGGGACATCCTTCTCTTGCATGCTGGTGATCGTGTGACGGCTGATGCCCGTCTTTTGGAAAGTATTGAACTATCCGTCGATGAGTCGGTGCTGACAGGTGAATCGCTCCCTCTTAAAAAGACGATCGATCCACTCAAGGAAGGGGTGTTGCTCGCGGAGCGAACGAACATGGTGTATGCGGGGACGAGTGTGGTTGGTGGACGTGGTCGTGCGGTGGTGGTTGGTGTTGGCGCTGGGACAGAACTCGGAAAGATCGCTACGTTGGTTGAGGAGACAGACGAGGGGAGCACGCCGCTACAAGAACAACTCAGTCAACTGGCACGTTGGATTGCGATGGTTGTTGCCCTACTCGTTGTCTGTCTGTTTGTGCTCGGTATTTGGAAGGGGGAGTCGTTGTTTGAGATGTTTGAGTTATCTGTGGCGCTTGCAGTTGCGGCGATCCCTGAGGGCCTGGTTGTTTCTGTGACGATCATCCTTGCAATTGGGATGCAGCGCATTTTAAAGCGTCACTCGTTGGTTCGGCGGCTTGTTGGAGCAGAGACATTAGGAAGTGTGTCGGTGCTTTGTACGGATAAAACAGGCACGGTCACAGAGGGGGAGATGCGCGTCACACACCTCGCGACACCGGACACATCGATCCGTTTTCAGGATCTCAAGTCTGGTCAGAATGATTCCATGACGCAACTTCTTGAACTCGCTGCACTTTGCAATGATGCGATTGCGTTTCAAGAGAATCATGAGATTCAATTTAAAGGAAACCCTACGCAACGTGCGCTCCTTCGTGCGGCGTTAGATCGGGGGATTAATCATTCGGTCTTACGTGCAACACATAAACGGGAAGCAGAGATTCCGTTCGATTCAGCCTATAAGTACATGGTGACTCAGAACGCATGGGGTTCGCTGAGTGCTTGGGTGCTCATGGGGGCTTCCTCACGTGTGCTGTCGTTTTCTTCGTTCTATCTCAAGGACGGGAAACGAACAGCGTTGACGAAGGCCGTGCGTGAACGACTAGATGCACAGGAGCAAGCATTGACCTCCGAAGGCTTGCGTATGATCGCTGTTGCGATTCGGGAAGAGATTCAATCCGAAACTCTCACAAAAGAGGGACTCGGCGAATTTACATTTTTCGGATACATCGGTCTGCGTGACCCCTTGCGCCCGGAGGTCGCTGAACAAATTCGTGCCGCAAAGGCGGCTGGTGTGCGAACGGTAATGGTTACCGGAGATCATCCAGAGACTGCGCGGGCGATTGGGGCTGAGGCGGGACTCATTGCGGGTCCAGAAAGTGTGGTGGTTGGGTCGGATCTTGATGCATGGTCGGATGCCGAGTTAGAGCAACGGGTGAATCAGATTACGATTTATGCGCGAGTTGAACCGCGTCATAAGATTCGTATTGTGCATGCGTGGCAAGCGCGGGGGGAAGTGGTTGCCATGACCGGAGATGGGGTGAATGATGCACCGGCACTCAAGGCTGCGGATATTGGTCTCGCAGTCGGATCAGGAACAGAAGTTGCTAAGCAGGCGTCCGATGTGGTGATTTTAAATAATGACCTTGGAACGATCACCGCTGCGATTGAAGAGGGACGTGTCATTTTCGACAACATCCGCAAGACAACGACCTATCTTCTTTCTGGTAGTTTCACGGAAATCATCTTGATCACAGCCGCGATCATTATGGGATGGCCTATCCCGCTTTTACCGGCACATATTCTTTGGATCAATTTGGCGGCGGATAGTTTTCCCAATCTCGGTTTGACCATGGAGCCCGCAGAAAACGGTGTGATGAAACGGCCGCCGCGCGCACGCACGGAACGTGTGGTGAATCGTGAGATGTTACGACTCACAATTGTGGTTGGTGTGGTCGCCAATGTCGTCTTGATCACGCTCTATCTATGGCTCCTGAACAATGCGACATCTATTGAGGCTGTTCGATCGATGATGTTTGCTGCGGTGGGAATCAACTCATTGACCTACGTCTTTGCGTTTAAGAGTTTTCGTCGGACTCTTTTCCAGAGCAACCCGTTTTCTAACCTTTGGCTCTTGGGTGGCGTGGCACTCGGATTTGGTCTTATGCTCTTGTCGCTGATGCATCCGTTCTTTCAACGGATTTTTGAGATCACACCGCTCCGCTTGTCCGATTGGGGTCTGTTACTTATGATAGGGGTACTCAATCTTATCGCGATTGAGATCGTGAAGGGGGTTTTTATTCTCAGAAATGGCACGCATTAACGTAATGTTTATGACAACGTCCAAGTATCCACGTTCTGTCGCAACGTATATCCGTAGGCAGAAAGCCCTGATCCGCCGACAAACACAACAGAAGGAGGAGCAGGAGAAACTTATTCGTGAACTTCTGACTCGTGTAAGCGGGTCGAAGAAATAACATGAAGACACCAGCTATCTTTTCTCAGATGAGTAAGCGTTATGGACAGCGGGAGGCTGCTCGGCGTGAACTCATTGGTCGGTCAAACGAGGCACTCAGCAAGTCTAAGCGGGCAATCTTTGCCTTGCACCGTGATGATATGCGTGCCGCTCAGGCTCTCCTTATGGAGGCAGAGGAATTGTTTAAAAAAATTGAGGGACGTTTCAAGACTTTTCCAGATTTGGAACAGGAAGGATCCTATCGCGCCGGTGTCGAGGAATACGCAGAGGCTTGGTTGTTCGAGTCCTATCTCAAAACGGGCAAACTCGGAAAGATTCATGCGCGTGCGATGGAACCAGGAATTTATCTTGCTGGGCTTTCAGATGCGACGGGTGAGATCGTTCGTTATGCCATGCGTCAGGCAACCCTTGGAAACATACAGGCCGTCGAGGAGGCTCGCGAAGTCGTGGCAATGGTGATCGAATCCCTTTTGGATATGGATCTCACCGGCTACTTGCGCACCAAGTTTGATCAAGCAAAAAAGAACCTCCGACGATTGGAAGAAATGGCGTACGATCTCTCCTTAAGAGCACGGTAATATGTACGATCTTTCAGGGAAGCACCCTTGGGTGTTTCGTCGAGACGACGTGGATCTCCTTGAGGATCAGCTTGAGGATCTGTATGAGCGGTATCAAGGGGATACAAGAGGGGAACGTTCGATGGAGCAGGAAGTGCTTCAAGAGCAGGTTCAGACAGAAGAGGTGTCAGATCAGGAACTCTCCATAACTTTGGGGGAGCAGTTGTTTGAATCGGTGCATAAGCATCAAGAACACACCGTTCCGTCGGGGGGAGAGATGGATTTTGAGCAAGAGGACGAGCCTCTCATCCCAACCCAACAACGAGATCCGCTCTATCTTGAGGCACGTGCGTGGTCCGTACCAGTTTTTGCGTTTGCACAGCAGCGTTATCTGCAGAAGGACACGCGAGGTCGAGAGGTGTTTCGTATTTACGTGAATACCAACTTGATTCCGATTAAGCTCTCGACAGCAATTCAAGAAGAGTGTCTCGATGATGGGTTCGCACACGAGATTGCCCTCAAGGAGTATGAGCTTACCTGCACGTACTTGGAACGAGTGTTAGAGGATCTCGTGATTCTCTTTGAGACCGGTGAGGGACGACCAGCACTTCAGCAAATGATTATTGGCGGCAAGCGGTTGTTGCGTCTTGTACGTGGGCGGCATGCATTATTGAAACGACAACGGAGATTTTTATGAAGCCTGCTGCCATCATTCCTGCGTATAACGAGGAAACAACGATCGTACAGGTGATTGAGCCTCTCCTTGCCTCTTCTTATGTAGGGGAAGTGGTTGTGGTTTCAGATGGATCAACGGATGCCACCGCCGAGCGGGCAAGGCAGGCGGGTGCTCGTGTCGTTGAGCTTGATGCACGGCAGGGAAAGGGAGCTGCGATGCTGAGAGGTGTGGGAGAGACCGAGGCACCCATCGTTTGTTTTTTTGACGCAGATTTGATTGGGCTCACCACGGACCATGTTGAACAGTTGGTGTTGCCCGTAAGTTCCGGTTCAAGGATCATGAATGTTGGGTTGCGTGACAAGGGTCCGATTGGCACACTGATTGCGAAGCATCTTCCACTGATTGGTGGGGAACGGGTGATGCTCAGGCAAGTGATCGAAGGGGTCGATCCAAAATTTTTACAAGGGTACATGGTTGAGAGTGCTCTTAACTACTATTGTCGATCTCGTGGCTATGCGTATGGAGCCGTGATTCTCCGAGGCCTCACGATGCGACGAAAGTATGAAAAAGTAGGCGTGCTTCGTGGTGTGATACAATATGTGAAGATGTTTTCCGAGGTGGGCATGGCAGTGATTGCTGTCCGAGTTGCCCGATTAAAGGGTGTATTTTAGAGAATATTATGGCTATAGATCTATCATCCATTGAGAATTTTCAAGACGCCACCGTGACGGTCATGGGGCTTGGACGTTACAAAAAAGGAAGTGGAATCGGTGCGGCGAAATGGCTGATGCGCCACGGGGCTCAAATTGTGATCACGGACCTTAAGGACGAGCAGGAGTTACGAGATTCTGTTGACGAGATCATGGAGTGGTACAAGGAGTATCGCAAGACGTACCAGAATCGCGAGATCTATCAACCGGTCTTTGTGCTCGGAGCGCACGATGCGGACAATTTTACGAATGTTGATCTTGTGCTCCAGAATCCGGGTGTCGCACGTGAGTCAGAATATGTTGAGCTTGCGAAGAAAGAAGGCATCCATGTGGAAAGTGATGTCTCACTGTTTTTCCGTTATTGTCCGTTTCCAATCTATTCGATTACAGGCACACGTGGAAAGTCGACGACAACGGCGCTTTTGGGAGAGATGTTGAAGAAGACGCATCCAAAAACCGTTGTGGCTGGGAACATTACGCGCTCACCGCTTGAAGATTTAGATTGGCTGTTGGAGGAGACGGAACCTGTTCCGATTGTGCTTGAGCTTTCCTCTTGGTTGTTAGAAAGCTTGGAGCACTCAGGACGAGGACCAGCCATTGCTCTCCTGACTAATGCCTACAAGGATCATCTGGATCGCTATGATTCTTTTGAGCATTACATGTGGGCGAAGGAGCTGATTTTTAAAGAGCAGAAGCCTGATCAAATGGCGTTGTTTAATGCGGATCAGGACATTATGTATGAGATTGCCGAGCGGGCGCCTGCGCAGAAGAAGTTTTGGTTTTCAGAGAAAGAGTTGAAGGAGGGGCAGGAGGGTGTGTATCGGGATGGTGATAATTTGATCCGTCGCATGGGGGGTCAAGACACACCATTTGCCCACGTGCACGATATTAAGATCGAAGGAGATCACAACATTATGAACGCGCTTTCCGCTTCGCTTGCGGCACACTTGGCTGGAGTCTCAGACGAGGCAATTCACGAGTCATTGAAAACATTTGCCGGACTTCCTGGCCGTCAAGAGATTTTAGGTGAGTCTGAAGGAATCCTTTTCGTCAACGACACAACGTCTACGTCACCAGAGGGAACGATTGCCGCACTTAAGCGATTTGGAAAAGGTGGGAATATTGTTCTCATTGCAGGTGGAAACGATAAAAAACTTGAATTCGACCAGGTGCATGAGTGGGTAGACCGTGAATGTAAATTTGTTGTGCTTTTTAATGGCACAGCAACAGACAGTATTGAAAAGGCTATTGGGGATGCGGCACCAACACAGCGTGTTGATACCATGGAGGAAGCGGTGAATTTGGCTCTTACACACGCCAAGCTTGGGGACGTTGTCTTGCTCTCACCAGGAGCGACAAGTTTTGGTACGTTCAAAAATGAATTTGATCGAGGAGATAAGTTTGAGGAAGAATTCAGAAAGGTAGCAAAAGTATAAAAAATAGGAGCAAAGAAAAAATCGAGAACTTCCTCGATTTTTTGGTTGTTTTTGGTTGTATTTCTTGACAAAAACGTGTTGTTCGTGTAGTCTTCGGGGTTCATTTCGACAGAGGAGCATGAAATGGATCTTCTCAGTACGCCGAACGGCTCAGAAGAACTGCTGCGGAAGCATGCTGCTGCCAAGCGCGGTGATGCCTATTGGTACCTTCGAGGCGAACATTCGTCCATAGCGTTTACGGCTGGTCCGTTCATGACACTTCTCATGACGGCTATTACCTGGTTCTGTGTCAATGCGGCTGTCGGGCTGTTCACACACAATCCTTCTGACTGGCAAGACATCTATTCACCGGTTGGCGGTGTGATTGCTTCGCTGGTGGGAGTGGTGTTTGGTCTTCTGACACTCGGTTGTCTCCTTGGTGTACTTTCCAGTGGGAAGGAGTACTTCGATCTTGTCACTGGTAAGAAGTACCTTCATCGTCGAACGGAAGAGGAAGAAGCAACACTCCAAGACAAGCTCGTTCTCGACGCCGTAGAGCTCAGGAGACAGGTGGACATCTACAACACCCTGTTCAGGGAGCTGGTTTGTCAAGAAGGGATGGATGCGGCCGGTCTCCCTACGGATATCGATGTTGTTCGTGGGAGGTTGGTTGCACAAGCTTTGCATGACGACCTCGCCCCCAAACTTCTCCAGCTCGATGCACTCATCAAGCGTCGGGAGCATCAGTCGAGCGGACAGACCGTGGATCTCGCTGCCTTGCAGGAAGTTCTCGGTGATCGACACCGCGACGTCCTGGCTGAACTCAAGACTCAGCAGGAGATGGGGGGTGACGCAGCTGCTCACATGCTGCATTCCGTCATCTTGAACGATGAAACAAACGTCGAACTCGGCGATGCTTCCGCGTTTGCACGCAAGCTCGCCGCCAAGCGTGGTCAGCAGGCTCAGTGATTCGACAGCTCTTCCAAACGGGAAGGGCTTTTCTGTTTGTTGAGAATTTGCATAAATAGAAAGTCACCCATTGGGCGGGCGACGTGGCGTGGGGTTTCCTTGAGTTTGTTGTCCAAGGGTTGTGAGAAGTAGCGTAGTCCTGCGGAGGGTGGGTACCGGTCCAGTTGAGCGGCATGCGACCATCTGTGGTGTGCCAGAAGCCCATTGGAACAATGAACCCTTTCGAACATCCATGTGACTACCTCTTTTTGAAGCGGCAAATCCCGCCGTAGGACTCGAAGAACGAGAAGGAAAATTAGCCTGCTTCCTGCTGTATGTCAATCGATCGGTTGTCCACCGTTTAAATCCACTCAGGCTGCTATAATAGAGTTGTTCTCAGGTTGCTGAGTATTTTTAAGGTTATATGTTGAAACGGATTCTTCGATCGATGATTCCAGAGTCCATGATCCAGCTGTATCACTGGTTCTTGGCGCGATTTGCTGCGTTGATTTATCGCTATCCTTCCAGGGAGCTTATTGTGATTGGGGTCACGGGGACTAATGGGAAGTCGACGACAGTGCAGTTTATCGGTCAGTTGCTAGAGTCGCTTGGAGAACGTGTTGGTTGGACGACCACCGCAAGTTTTAAGGTCGCTGAGAACGAGTGGGTGAACGATAAGAAGATGACCATGCTTGGTCGCTTCCAAACGCAGAAGCTCCTCAGAGAGATGGTGGATGCAGGGTGTCGTTATGCCATCGTGGAAACGTCTTCCCAGGGAATCGCCCAGTCACGTCATGTGGGCATCGATTACGATGTCGCTGTGTTTACGAATCTCACACCTGAACATATTGAGGCACATGGGGGGTTTGAACCGTATAAGCAGGCAAAGGGGAAGTTGTTCTCGTCGCTTAATCGTTTCGTTGTTAAGAAGATTAATGGAAAGGAAATTAAAAAGATTGCGGTTGCGAATTTAGATGATCCCTATGCGCACTATTTTCTTTCTCTCGGTGGGGAGATGAAGACGGGGTTTGGTCTTATTTCAAACAATGGCACGGATATCAATACTGCCCCGGTTATTCCAGAACGGTTTGATCTCTCGGGGGCTTGTACGACGCTTGAGCTTCAGGGGTTAACCATTCATTTGAAAACAATCGGGCGCTTTAATGTGCTCAATGTGCTCGCTGCGATGACAACTGTGCACGCACTCGGCTACTCTTGGGAGGATGTACAGACGGCTGCAGAGGCGCTTGAAGGTGTTCCAGGTCGGCTTGAACGTATCGACGAAGGTCAACCATTCACCGTGATTGTCGATTATGCCTATGAGCCCGCTGCGCTCTCGGCGGTGTACGAGGCGCTTGAGTTTATCGAGCATAAACGTCTGATTCACATCACGGGTTCTGCGGGAGGGGGGAGAGATGTGGCGCGTAGGAGGATTCTTGGGGAGATGGCAGCCGAGCATGACGATATCGTGATTGTGGCAAATGAAGATCCCTATGATGAGGATCCGATGCAGATTATTCATGAGGTGGCGGATGCGGCTCTCCGTGCGGGGAAGCAAGACGGGGTGAATCTCTTTCGGATTTTGGATCGACAAGAGGCTATTGAGAAGGCGACTCAAATTGCACGGCCTGGGGATCTCGTTCTCATTACCGGGAAGGGAAGTGAGCCAGTCATGGCTGTGGCGAATGGCCAGAAGATTCCGTGGGATGACCGTGCGGCCGTACGTAAGGCACTAAGGCATTAAGATATTTATGAAGGCTGAAGACATCATTCAACTCAAACCAGAAGAGGAGGTTCTTGAAGTGGTGCATGAAGTCATGCTTCCAAACTCGCCGCGCCTCCTTCTGTATGTTCTTGTTTTGGCACTTCCGTTTTTTTTCTTGTTCCCATTGTGGCGAGAGGGGCTTTGGGGTGTGATCGTTTTTTTTGTGCTGCTCTGTATCGGGTCTCTCCTGTTGTATCGGACGTTTTTTAAATGGTCACGGACGGTTTTTATCATTTCCGATAGACGTGTTGTGGACCACGAACAGATTGGTTTTTTTACACGTGTGGTGTCCGAAGCTCGGTTTCATCAGATTGATGAAGTGACCTACCGTGTGAAGGGCGTGATCCCCACACTTTTTCGTTACGGTGTTGTCCGCCTTCAGCTTCAAGGGAGTGCCGCTGATATTGAGTTTAAACATGTCAAACGTCCAGCGCGCATTGCGGATTTAATCAATGATTTGCGTGAGGAGGTCTAATGCCAGCACCCCGCGGTACATTCGTTCAACGATTGGTCAAATGGCGATTTCTCTTCGTCGTCAATCTTGTGGTTGTGCTGTTCCTCTCTCTTTCCTTGGGGCGTGAAGTGGTGCGTCATAAAACAATTCAAAACGAGATACAATTCATGGAAGCACAAGCACAAACGTTGGCAGCAGCCAATATTGAAATGAGTTTGTTGCAAAGTGCATTGCAGAGTGAATCCTACATTGAGCGTGAAGCACGTCTTAAATTAGGCATGCAACTCCCTGGTGAAACAGTGATTGTCGTGCAGGAACAGGATACAGGCACGAGGACCGTCGCTGGTGATGCGGCAGATCCGTTTAATCTCATCATTGATGAGGATGACCAATTTATTCAATTTGCCAATCGCACAAAGTGGTGGTATTACTTCTTCAACAAATCAGCCTTTGAAGCTATCCAATCCTATGAATAATGATCATCAGCCCCTTGAATCACACGAGAGCTCTCCATCCGAGACTGCGTCTACCCCTCAGCTCATCAAGCATGACTGGAAGCGTTCATTTTTTTCTTCTCGCCGGAATCAGATCCTCGCTCTAGGTTTGCTGATTCTTGCTCTTGGAGGATTTCTGTTGAATGAAACCTATCGTCGTGCCCCATCCGATCAACTCGTACGAATCGTTTCTTCGGTTTTTCCTCTCCCTGCGGTTGTTGTGAACGGCGATGCGGTTTCTCTTTCAGATTATTTAGCTGAATACGATGCACTCATGCATTCGTTTGAAACGGCTTCTGCTCAAGGTACCTCACTTCCAGCAGAGTCAGATATTCAGGATGCGATCGTTGAAACGATTATTAATAAAACACTGTTGCGCCAGCTCGCAAAGGAACACGGAGTCTCTGTGTCCGAGGAAGATGTCGATGCCTATTACCAAGACATTTTGATCGCACAAGAAAGTGAGGAGACCTTTGAAGCAGAACTCGAAACCACTTTTGGTTGGACTGTGGAAGAGTTTAAGGAGCGTATTGTTGAGCCGATCGTTCTTCTCACCGCTATGACCGACTACGTGTTGGCGAGTGGAGAGATTCAGTCTGAGCGTCTGGCCCTTATGCAGTCCGGTTACGAACGTCTTGAAGCAGGTGAAGATTTTGATTACGTTGCGGACGAGATTCATGCACAGGTTGATCCGTCTCCAGAAGCAGATCTTGGTTATGTGAAATCTTCTGTGATTCCTGAAGGGTGGCTCGCCTCGGTCGAGGCACTTGAGGTCAATGACTACACAGAGATTCAATCTCTCTATGAGGGATATGCGGTATTCCAAGTTCTTGATCGGATTGTTGCTGGTGAAGATACACAGATGCATCTTTACGCCATGACCGTTCCTAAAAAGACTCTTGAAGAAATTCTTGTTGAGTACAGAGATGTGTCAGAGATCAAGAATTATCTCGAGTAATGGATTGACCATCTTTGGTGGCTGTGGCACTATTTTGTCGCCGCGCCACCGTAGCTCAGTTGGTAGAGCAATACTTTCGTAAAGTAGAGGTCGGCGGTTCAAATCCGCCCGGTGGCTCCAAAAAATACTCGCAGCAGCGAGTATTTTTTGTTCGGCGATTTGAACCGAGAGGATGGAAGTATAAGAAAAGACCCCTAGGGGTCTTCGTGGGTGGGGCCAGGGAGATGGATTTCTTGTTCTGGTTTGTCCATCCAAACGTCGAGTAGGATGAGCGGCAGTTGAAGCCATTCCCGTTTCTGTGTCTGGGGGTTATAAAGCTTCTGGTGAATGCGGCGTACGACATTCAGTAGTCTCTTGGGTAGCAGGATCATTCTCACACCTCCAAATGACTATTTCATCTAAATCAAAAAAATGGATTCTGTCAATTTGTTTTTCAATACAAAACACACCTCGAGTGAGGTGTGTTTTGGAGCGGGATACGGGAATCGGACCCGCGTCTTCAGCTTGGGAAGCTGGCATACTACCACTGTACGAATCCCGCAAGGTAAAACATCCAGGATTGGCGAGCTGCTTGCTCTTCGGTCGGAAATTCGCTCGACGTGGGATTTGCCCACGTCTCACGAACTTTCCTCCCTGCAGAGCGGCGCATCTCATCCAATCCTGAACGTTTTACTTTTGTATCACTCGTCCACTTGTGATCGGTTGCTCTGCACGGTATCATAGAGCTGAAGATAAATTATGACAAGATACTTCTTGCCTCTTTTTTTCGCCCTGTTCCTCATGGTCATGGCGCCTGTACAAGCCAGCGAGCTTGAGGTCGTTCAATCAACAACATTTGATGCTGAGACGATTGTGAAAGGCTATACCCTCGAGTCACACGACGGCCTCATGCGGCTCGGGATTCGACCAGAGACACTCAACGTATCAACACGGGTTGATCTCAAGACGCTTGATTCCACCATCATGGCAGACACACTCTCTTCGTTTGCGGATCAGCCTGATGATGACGTGACTGAACGTGTCTTACTTGGTGACATCTACCTGTTCGATATTTTGAACAAGTCGAGTTACGACGGAAGCGATTTCTTTTTTCTTGAGATCAAGTATCCTGAAGAGGAGCAGGAGGATGATCGACTTCATGGTCGAAGAAAGATTTTTTTCTACAATGCTGTGAGTGCCGAGTGGGAGGAACTTCCAAGCACCGATAGCCCCGAGAACGGATCTGTGCGCGCCCTGATTCATTTACCGTATGCGCGCTTAGCGATTTTTGAAGATCAAGTTCCTGAGACAGGGGAGGCGAGTTGGTATGCCTATAAGGAGTGCAACTGTGCTGCTTCGCCAGATTATCCAAAGGGAACCTACTTACTTGTGACGAATGCGGATGACTCAACAAAGTCCGTGACGGTTGTCGTAAATGATTACGGGCCTGATCGTTCGGTGCATCCAGATCGGATTATCGACTTGGATGTTGTCGCCTTCGAGCAGCTCGCTCCCTTAAGCCTTGGATTGATTGACGTCACAGTCCAGTTACTTCAATAGCATGATTCGACTCAAAAACGTTTCAAAACTGTATCACCCGAATATTGTTGGGGTGGATGAAGTAAGCCTGCACATTCGTCCAGGTGAGTTTGTCTCTATTGTTGGGCAGAGCGGAACGGGGAAATCAACCCTTGCCAAACTTCTTTTTGCCGAGGAACGTCCTTCACGCGGAAAGATCGAGATTGGTGGGTGGGATATTACGGATATTCGTGATCGAGATATCCCGACACTTAGACGTCAGATCGGCGTCGTGTTTCAGGATTTCAAACTGCTTCAAAAAAAGACGGTGTATGAAAATATCGCATTTGCCCTCCAGGTGGCTGGAGTGACGCCGTCACGTATTCGGGATGTTGTGCCGCGTGTGCTCAGTATTGTGAATCTTGATGAGAAGCTTCACCGGTATCCAAAACAACTTTCAGGGGGTGAGCAGCAACGTGTCGCCATCGCCCGTGCCCTCGTGCATTCGCCGAAGGTTTTAGTCGCCGATGAGCCGACAGGAAACCTTGATACGTTGAATTCAAGAGAGATTGTAGATTTGCTTAGTAAAATAAATGAGTTTGGAACAACGATTGTGCTCGTCACGCATGATCGAGAAATTGTCAATCGACTTCGAAAACGCGTGATCACCTTGGAGGACGGAAAGATTAGTTCAGATGTCGAGGAGGGGCGCTATAAGCTATAACTATGTTTGTTAGCTCGTACCGAGTCACGAAATTTGCCGCACAAAACTTCTGGAGGAACTTCTGGCTTTCTTTGATTACGATCAGCATGCTCCTGCTCACCCTTTTGACGGTGAACACACTCCTTGTGATGAATGTCATCACAGAGCGAGCAATTGACCTTGTAGAGGATCGCATTGAAGTCTCTGTTTACTTTCAGGATTATACCGAGGACACAACAATCACGAGTGCGGTTGCCTACCTTCGGAGTTTGGCGCAGGTGCGTGATGTGCAGACGATCAGCGCTGATGAGGCCTACGAGCAGTTTTTAGAACGTCATGAGGGAGATGAGGATATTTTGGCTTCACTTGAGGAGTTGGGGGAGAATCCCTTTGGTCCCACTCTCGTTATTAAGGCATATTCAGCCGAGGATTTTGAGATCATCATCGACGCGCTCGACAACCCACAATTTGCTGACGAGATTCGCGAGAAGGATTTTTCAAATTACGAGGAGGTGATCGATCGTATCCGTGAGACCACAGACCGCGTGCGTGGCTTTGGGATCGCTCTGTCTGCGATCTTTCTCTTTTTCGCAATTTTGATTGTGTTTAACACGGTGCGCATTGGGATATTCATCCATCGTGAAGAGATTGGAATCATGCGACTCGTGGGGGCAAGTAATTGGTTTATTAAGGCACCATTCCTACTCGAGATGATTTTCTTGAGCCTCATGTCTGTTGGGCTTGCGGTTGGGATCATGTATCCAGTCCTTGCGATTATCGAACCACGGTTTAATCTTTACTTTGGCGGCCAGTCTGTTGGATTGATTCAATACTTTTCTGAGAATGGACTATTAATCTTTGGCGGCCAGTTCTTGATCTTGGTGCTCATTACGCTCTTTTCAACCAGTTTAGCGATGCGGAAGTTTTTGAAGGTTTAAATGAAACGCATGAATTATTTTTGGAAAGGAGTCATGATTTTTATCGGAGCCATTGTAGTTGGGAGTGGTCTTGCATGGATCTATCTAAGCATTTTTGATCGATCAACGGATTCTGATGCATCTTCAGTAGTGACCGACACCGTTGGTTTTTGGGATGCAGACGTCCATGTCTCACAAGTCGACGTCGAAGGCACTGCGTACCGCTCATCTGCAAAGTTATCCGTGACTTGGATGATTCCGAGTCAGGATGTTTCTCATTTTTTTGTTGTCGCCAAGGATGAATATTCACAGGAGACGATGAGCGAAACGATTGATGCCAGTAAAGATGAGGCTGAGTTGACGGGACTCAAATCTGATACGTCATACGAGATTACCGTACTTGCGTGTTTAGATGAGGCGTGCGAAACCTCCCTCGAATCTACCGAATCTGTTGAAGGGTCGACGGAGGCAGAGTATTGGCAGATTCAAGGCACGGGAAGTTCGTACGAGACAGCTGAGCAGGTTGTTGATCACGGCAGCACGTTATCCTACCTCCTTCCATATTCAGATTGGGCACCGAAGGATTTACAGGGAGTTGTGAAGTATTATTTCAACGGGAGTGCGGCGAGTCCACAAGCTGAGGTGGGAATTAAAGTTGCATCGAGTCAGGATGGTTATACATCTTTTGATGAAATTACCGATTTATTTTGGCATGAGTGTGATCGTAATCGTGACCCCAATAACCCAAGAGGAAATACTGTAGATCCAACCAGTTGTCCTGATGGTCAGCTTGAAATGTTTGCGTTTCAGCCTATCCCATTAGCGTCAGGAATAATCCGGCTTTTTTTCGAAGCAAGTGCTCCACGTGACCCAGATGGCATTACACAAATTTATTCCATTGATAGTTTAGATGGATATGTGGGTGAGGATTTTGATCAGTCATCCACATCAACAATCTGTGGAGATGCAGACGAAGCCGCACTGGCACCTGGCGGAGATTGCGAACCAGAACTATTGATCGGCAGCTCGGAGAATGGAATTGAATCTGGAATAGTGAATGCGAGACAGAATAAAATCGGATACCCGATTCAAGATTCATGGATTTGGGATGAGTCCCCGGGTACGTTTATGATTCTGACAGGTGAGGATTCGTGTGGTCAGACACGAGATGGACTGTTCTATTCCGTATTTGATGGAGAAGATTGGAATGTTCAAGAGGAAGATGGGTGCGCCGTGCCGCTTGTATTGGATGCGCATGGTCCAGTGATTGTCCATATGGGAGGCGATCGATACAAGGTTTACTACGAGAATTATGAATATGCTTCTGCTGACAGGAGTGTGAAAAATGTTTCGTCGAAGCCGACACGACTTCTGTATGCAAACGGCGGTGATGATGGGATGGTAGATCTGGAAGATTGGGAAGGGGAGGAAGTCGCACGGGAGGTTCATTTTCTTTGGCCAGACGGAACCGTCTTAGACGATCAAGAAGAGTCAGGTCTCGGTGACCATATGATCTGGCTTCCGCAGAATAATCTTGAGGAACAGGTGATGTACATGAACTTGGGTGGATTTGATAACAAGAACTGGATAAAACCTTCTGCTGGTTTAGGGATGTCAGTTCTCGTGAACCCTTAAGACCTGTCGGTCGTGGAACCAACAAAAAGCTTCACTTTTCAGTGAAGCTTTTTGTTGGTTCCCGGGCAGGGAGTCTCACGTCACTGCGCTCCTCCAGGGGCTTCCGCCCCTAGGACGCTCGCAAGCTCGCTGTACCCCCGGCATGTAAGGGGGAATCCCCCTTACCATCCCCCGTTCGAATCCCTGTCCATTATCCACAAAAGTAAAACGCCCACCTTTCAGGTGAACGTTTTACTTTGGTTCCCGGGCAGGGATTCGAACCCCGATTCTCAGGACCAAAACCTGATGTCCTGCCTTTAGACGACCCGGGAATGACGAACAGATCATAATCAATTTACCGTTTCTTTTCAAGATTGACCTCTTTTTGGATTATGCTAGGCTAGCATTCCACTCAAGGAGGTGACTTTTGTCACAATCACATGCCATCATCATCGGCGGGACCTCTGGTCTCGGTCTCTCCATCGCACAGGTGGGGCTCAGGGATGATGTGAACCCGATCACCCCGATTATCCTGGGTCGCAGTGTCGAGCAGGCGGCCGTGGAGTTCGAAGACGGAGAAGCGATCTTCTGCGGCTACGATCTTACGCACTCGGATCCAACCGAGATCGACAACATCCTGGCCTCGGATCGCGAGATCGACTACGTGTTCTGGGTGGCCGGCAATCCTCAGCCTCATGCCATGATCGACATGGACAGCCTCGGGATCGACAACATGATCGATGTCCACCTGCTCGGACCCATGAAGTTGATCCGACACATCTACGAGTTCTTCTACCTGCGCCAACTTCGGCTGCCACAGCTGGTCGTGATCTCCTCGACCTCAGCGTACAAGGTGCGCCGTGGGGAGGATCTCTACTGTGCGCTCCAGGCAGCCAAGGTGGCCTTCGCTACCAACTTCTGCCAGACCATGCGCTTCGTCGATGCCACGTTCTCTGTCACCCTCGTGATGCCCGCTGGGATGGACTCACCCTTCTGGCAGTGGTCCCAGAAGGACACAAGCAGCTTCCTCAACACGAGGGATGTCGCAGACATCATCTGGCGGCAGGTGAACGGGGAGGAACAGAAGGCTCGATACGAAGCAGGCTTCGCCTCGCTCGTCATCGAGCGCAACTTGCGCGGTGAGCCGATCGTTTCCTCGGAGCTCCCTAGACTCCAGCGCCCTCACTAGTCCACGCACAAAGACGCTACACAGGCGTCTTTTCTAATTGTTTTGAGTACTTTTTGATCAAATTGATTGACAAAAGTGCCATTTTGTTGTATCTTTCGTCGTTCATTTCACACAGATAGGGAGGTCGTAATGGATGATCAAGATGGCTCCATCTCGGAGCTTCGTCGGCTGGAAAACTTCTCTTCGGAGAGGGCTGTCGGAACCCTTGCACTCACTCTCGGTGTGAGCATTTCGTCGTTGTGTCTCGGTATTCTCATCCACAGGGAGACGTTGCACACCTACGCAGCGGCCTTCCTCGGCGGTTACCTGGTCTTCATGGCCTTGCTTGCCACGCACAGCTTCAGAAATTGGTGCCTTGCGCGCCGCAATCTGAAGCAGTACCTCGAGCGTCACCCCGACCTCGAGACCTTCCACACGATCTGAAGGGAGTCAGATGTTCAACAGGCTGAAGCGACGACTGTTGCGGTGGCTGGAGTTCGACCTCACGGAGGATGAGCTCAACAAGTCCCCGCGATACCGCGTATTCACGGCTCGACTCACGGGTCAGGATCAGGCATCACGCACGTGGGCAGCCGACCGTTGGACGACGTCCAATGGCTCGACCTACGTCCGGGTCTGCTACGTGGTCGAGGAGCTCATCAACGATGATTTCGCTCTCCGTATCATGCAGAGGCACTTCAACGGTGTCTGGCAGGATGGAGATCGGTACTACTTCCAGGTGGTGATGTCGGATTCCGACGACACGCCGGACTGCCTCATCGACGACGCCGTCAACATGTTCCCCCCACAACTTCTGATCACCCGACGTGCCGCCCGGCTCCTCACCCCTGGTGAGATCAGTCTGGATGACTACATGGAGGGTGACTACACCGACTGACCGTCGGTACGAGATTCGGCCACGCCGATACGGGCCCGCAGCCACGACAGCTGCGGGTCTTCTCTTTGTCAAAAAGTAGAGATTTGCACACACAACGTTTGACTTTGCCAAGATAAACGCTACAGTTGAACCATTGATTTTTAAGAAAAAAATTATGGGTATTGGAGATCGATTAAGAAGAGTGTTTGCCGGCCCTTCACCAGAAGAAGCCGCCGCTGAAGCAGCAAAAGGACACAATGAAAAGGCTGCACGTGAAGCTGATGCAATTCGTCGTCGACAGGAGCGTGGGGAGGTAGCAGAGGCTGACGCCAGCTGGCGGTCTATGGACAAGGGGATGGGTCCCAGAGAAATGCAAGATGCAAAAAAAGCAGATGCTGATATGACTACTCAGCGTATTAAAGAGATTGAGGACAGGCTTGATAAAGCCGCATAACAAAAAACAACGCTCATTTAGAGCGTTGTTTTTTGAAACTGGATCTCATTTCCGTAGAAGAGGGAAGCGAGCTTTGAGATGTCTGGGCCGTTGGTGGTGAAGTACTGGTGTTGTCCTGACCAATCTAATTGAGTTTTTAGGGTGGGGTGTCGTTCGAGGTAATCTTTCAGAGCCCCTGCGACAATCTCTCCTTGTGAAACAACGGGAACTCCCCTTGGTACCTGTTTCTCAAAAAGTGTTTGGACGAGGGGATAGTGTGTGCAACCCAGGAGGACTTCTTCCGTTTTTGGAGATTCAAGAAAGAGTTCGTCTGCAAAATGTTTTACAAGTTGGTTACAGTTTTCGCCTGTCTGGCGTCCTGCTTCGATAAGGTCGGTCAGTCCAGGGCAGGCAACTTGGGTCACTTCGACATTTGGATTGAGTTTTTCAAGCTCATGAGTGTAGGCGTTCGACTCAACGGTTGCCGGGGTTGCAAAGATTCCGACGTGACTTCCGTGGGTTGCCAAATATTCAGCTGCCGGACGAATGACGCCGAGGAGACGTCGTCCTGGGTACTCAGCGGGGAGAATCTCTTGTTGAATACGCCTGAGGGCCTGTGCACTCGCTGTATTGCACGCAAGAATAACCAGCTGGCAATTTTGAGCAAAAAGAAAACGCACACCTTCGAGGGTGAATCTATAAATTTCCTCTTGTGGCCGCACCCCATAGGGGGCACGTGCGTTGTCACCGAGGTAGATGGTGGAAAGCTCTGGAAGCGTTTCATGAATCGGTCTTAAGACCGTCAATCCACCAAAACCTGAATCAAAGACGCCTAACATACAGCTTTCAGCATAGGCGAAAATCCACGTTTAGTCGATGGTTGATTCTTTTGGGTCTTTGAAGCACACTTGTGTTCCAAGGAGGTTCGATGTTCTTTCCTCATGTTCCGTATCCGAAACTCGTAGTAGTCGTTCGTCACGGAGAATCCGAGGGTAATGTCCGTTCCCACGAGGAGCGGACCGCTTGGGAGGTTTCGACCAACCGCTACAAGCTCACGGATCGGGGTCGCGCACAGTGCGAGATCACGGGGGCGTGGCTACGCGAGCATGTTCCGAGTCCTGACCGTATCGTGCGTTCCTACTACGCGCGCACCAATGAGACGGCAGCGCTGCTCTATCCCAACGCTGAGATCCGAGAGGACGAGCTGTTGGCCGAGAAGGACGGTGGTATCTGGGCTGTTCGGACGATCGACCAGATCCGCGATCAGGCTCCCTGGGAGCTGGATCGACGTGAACGGATGGGGCACTACCATTACCGACCGATTGGTGGCGAGAACATGCCTGATGTCGAGACGCGCGTTCGTGCGTTCAGGCGCAGCATGCGTCTACATCACACCGGTAAGGGATCAGTGGTCATCGTCGGTCATGGTCATTGGATCCTGCTCTGGCGCAAGCGCAACGAAGGGTTCTCCATCGAGGAGACCGAACGTCGCTACCAGGAGGACGAGGTCGCCGAGAACGCCAGTGTTCTCCTGTACCACAACACTTGGCATCCGGACGGCTACTTCTACCTGCAGCACGATCCGGAGGTCGACTACATCATCCCCTGGGAGGGGAAGCTCTAGGACGTCACGCAAGACGTCCTTTTCTGATACACTATCTCCGTTTGGTCTCTGAGAAGGGCTATGGCACAATGGAGCCAACCGAGATTCTGGGTGAAGCTGATTGGAAGCGCTTTAAAAAACCGTTTATTCGATAACTATGCGAGGTGAAGGAGCTCCAAGACCAAGCATGAGCATCTCTGAAAGGCTTCAGAAACGCCTTGCAGAGGAGCAGGCAAAAAAAGAGCAATCCACAGATGGTTCTCGCACACATGGGCAAGAATCAGGACCAACGTCTTACAAGGAATGGAAAGCGAGGCGTGATGCAGAGGCAGGTCAACAGCAGACCAGCGTTCGCGGTGCTCGAACAGGAGGTCGTGTCTACAATCCACCAACGCAGAGGCAGGAACAGGCACCTGAGCCTGTCTCACCAAGAGAGGCTAGACGCACACCTGTGAGACAATCTGAAGTCACTGCGCCTCTTCCTCGTGTTGATCAGGTGCGTCGTCCATCGCAGGCAGATGCGGAGGGGCGCCGGCGATTAATAAGAAATCAAATGAGGGAGCTCAGAGCCAAAGTGGATCAAGCGAATCAGGAATCAAGACGGTTACGTCAAGAGGGATTTGCTTGGGAGGCAGAAACAAAGGAGGCAACCGCTCGTGCGCTCGAACGCGCGAGGCAACAACTTGAACAACAACTAAGTGAGATTCCACCAGACGCATAATTTTATGGCAAAACCAACAGCACTCTTTATTGGATCCTTTCAGCCGTATCATATGGGTCACCACATGGTGATTCAAGGTATGACTAAGCTTGCAGGAAAAATTGTGATTGGGATCGGTAGTTCTAAGAAATCAGGGGATGCAGATCACCCGTTTACTGCTCAAGAGCGGAAGGAGATGATCCAGGCTGCACTCCAGGCAGAAGATATTATTCCAATGTTCGATGTTCATCTTGTGGAACTTCCCGATCATGAGGATGACGAACGGTGGGCACAACAGGTCCTTGAGGCCGTGGGTCCCGTTGATAAGCTTTGGACAGGGGACGAGTGGACGAAGAAGTGCTTTGAAGGAAAGGTGGAGATTCAGGAGATAAAGGAGGTACCTGGGATCAGTTCAAGCGGCATTCGTGAGATGATGAGGAAGGGGGGAGACTGGGACGAACAGGTGCCAGACGAAGTCGCAAAAGCGATAAAAAATCTTGAGGGAGTGAAGAGGGTCAAGGCTTGACATTTGTGTCAAAATGATATAAGAAGAGGGGCCGTTTGGCCTCTTTTTTGATGGTCAGATGTGTGTCAACTCTTCAACCGCCGCGCGTTTCGCGCAGCAGGAAGTGTTCATGACAGATCCTTCAGCCGCCCCCGCATCGTTCCACAAGCTGACGCCAATGATCGAGCGTACGTTTGTGGAACTCATCCGTGAGACCGAAGCGGTCTGGAGCTGGTGCCACCAGCTCTACACGGACGGTGTCCCGTGGGAGATGCGTCGAATCCCGAAGAAGAAGGGATTCCGTACGATCCATGCTCCCAAGGATCCTCTCATGGCCATCAGCCGAGGGATCCTGCACCACGTCCTGCGGCGCCTTCCAGTGCATCGAAGTGTGCATGGGAGTGAACCGCGGTCGAGTGTGATCACCAACGCGCGTGTACATGCTGGCTTCGCAAAGTCCGTGTACAACCTCGATCTCGAGAACGCGTTCCCGAGTACGAACCGTAAGCGCCTCGTGGCCAACCTTAGCCCCAAGATGCTCGCACTCCTCCTCGACTCCACGGACCTCAGTGAGGAAGAAGCGAGTGTCCTGGTTGAGCTCCTGATCGACCTCATGTTGGTGGATGACATTCTGCCACAGGGGTTCCCAACGTCTCCGGCGGTGCTCAACATCGTGCTCCTGCCCGTCGATCGTGAGATCAGTCGGTACTTGCGTCAGGTGGGTGAAGAGCTCGGATGTGAGTTGCGCTACACGCGCTACGTCGACGACATCACCATCTCCTCTGATGGCGACCGGATCCCCAAGCCCGTGCGCAACCAGATCCGGAAGATCATCCGCCACAACGGCTGGAAGATCAACCAGACCAAGCTGATGTACCATGGGGATGCAGAACCGGGCGACGACGAGCGCTCCACCAAGATGCCGATGGTCACAGGGCTCGTCATCCACGATGACGGCCGGCTGACCGTGCCTCGGTGGAAGCTGAGGAAGTGGCGTGCACTCATGCACGAGCTGCTTCAAGCGGAAGACGTCTCACAGGATCAGCGTGACACGCTGGTTGGGGTCGTGAGCTTTCTCACCATGGTCTACGACGGTGACCT
>PFWU01000029.1 GCA_002791295.1 Candidatus Uhrbacteria bacterium CG_4_9_14_3_um_filter_50_9 | reverse complement strand
CTAGCCTGTTATCCCCGGAGTAGCTTTTATCCGATGAGCTTCCGCCGTCCTATTTCGTACGGTCGGATCACTAACTTCCGCTTTCGCGACTGCTCGACTTGTAGGTCTCGCAGTAAAGCTGGCTTCTGCGTTTGCACGTCCAGCGCGATTTCCATCCGCGCTAAGCCAACCTTTGTAAACGCCTCCGTTACATTTTGGGAGGCACCCGCCCCAGGTAAACTACCCACCAGATCATGTCCCTGACACCAGATTCATGGTGCCTGGTTAGAATTCACACAACACAAGGGTGGTATCTCACTGGCGCCCGAAGGCTCCCACCTATACTGAACATGTGGAACATGAACCCAAGATCAAGCTATAGTAAAGCTTCACGGGGTCTTTTCGTCTTGCCGCGAGTAGTGAGCATCTTCACTCACATTGCAATTTCGCCGAGTCCATTGTTGAGAGAGTCTCCAAATCGTTATGCCATTCGTGCAGGACGGAACTTACCCGTCAAGGAATTTCGCTACCTTAGGACGATTATAGTTATCGCCGGCGTTCATCCGCGCTTCAGTCGAAGGCTTCATTTCCGAAGAAACTAACCCCCTTCCTTAACGTTCGGACACTGGCCAGGCATCAGCCCCTATACATCACCTTGCGGTTTAGCAGGGACCTGTGTTTTTGATAAACAGTCGCTTGGAGTCTTTCGCTGCGGGTCGCACTCTCCCGAGTGCAACCAGGCCTTATCCCGAAGTTACGGCCGCTTTTTTGCCGAGTTCCTAAACAATGGTTCTCTCGTACGCCTTGGTACATTTCGCACCCACCCACCTGTGTCGGTTTACGGTACGGGTCTCTCTATCATTAACCCTAGCAGCTTTTCTTGGCACCCTGTCCATTCCCCTTGTCTAACCAAAAGATCAGACTTGCGATGACAGACGAGTTTGAGGTCGAGCCTCAGTCTGGCGGATTTTCCTACCAAACACTAACCTGCCCCCAACGTCATAGCCATAGGACGCGGGAATTTTCAGAATGCGTCACTGCATCAGTGATAAAGAGAGTGCAGGAATATTAACCTGCTGTGCATCGACTACGCCTTTCGGCCTCGCCTTAGCTCCCGACTAACCCTGGGACGATTCTCGTTGCCCAGGAAACCTTGGGTTTACGGCGGACAGGATTCTCACCTGTCTTTTTGCTACTCATGCCAACATTCTCCCTTCGTATCGCTCCACCAGGGGTCACCCCACCAGCTTCAGCGCAATACGAATGCTCCCCTACCGCATGCATTCTAACGAATGCACACCCTCAGCTTCGGTACGTCATTTAGCCCCGGTACATTTTCCGCGCAAAAAAGCTTGACCAGTGAGCTATTACGCTATCTTTAAAGGATGGCTGCTTCTAAGCCAACCTCCTGGTTGTATTTGCCTTCTCACTACGTTTTACACTTAATGACGATTTAGGGACCTTAGCTTGAGATCTGGGCTGTTTCCCTTTCGACTAATGGAGCTTAGCCCCCATAGTCTGACTGCCGGGAACATGTATTGGTATTCGGAGTTTGACTAGGTCCGCTACCCGAAGGCGCAAGACCAGATCAGTGCTCTACCCCCAATACATTATTAACCGACGCTAGCCCTAAAGCTATCTCGGGGAGAACCAGCTATTACCGAGCTCGATTGGAATTTCTCCGCTAACCACAACTCATCCCAGCGTTTTGCACAGCGCGAGGGTTCGGTCCTCCACAAACTTTTACGTTTGCTTCAACCTGGTCATGGCTAGGTCGCCCGGTTTCGGGTCGTGCGCGCGCCACTCTCTAATTTTATACTCGGCGCTGCAGAACTCTGCAGGCAGCCAAGTATAAAAATAGATCACGCGGGTTAACGCTCGCTTTCACTTCGCCTTCGTCCCGGAGGACTTAAGCAGCGACGCGCGACACACTCGTTGGCTCATTCTTCAATAGGAACGCCATCACCCGGACGAATCCAGGCTCTGACTCCTTGTAAGTATACGGTTTCAGATACTATTTCATTCCCCTTCCGGGGTGCTTTTCAGCTTTCCCTCACGGTACTGGTTCACTATCGATCAGAACGTGTATTTAGCCTTGCCAGATAGTCCCGGCTGGTTCCTACAGGGTTTCACGAGCCCCGTAGTACTCAAGGATCGTCAATATGATGGCATGAATGCATTTCGCGTACAGGACTATCACCTTCTTTGGTTTTGCTTTCCAGCAAATTTCACTATGCAACACACAAATTTCATCACCCGTCTTTGGAAGCAGACGGACATGACGCCTTACAACACCCGCTATTGCAACGCCTTCCAGCTTTCATCGCCGCTCACACACAGACACAAGTGTCTCCATGCTTGCAGCAATTTCACAATAGAGGTTTGGGCTGTTCCCGTTTCGCTCGCCGCTACTAAGGGAATCTATTCGTTTTTCAATCTCACACAACGTGCTTGGTGTGTGAAAATGAATAACGAAAATTTCTTTTTCTTTTCCTCTAGGTACTGAGATGTTTCACTTCCCTAGGTGCCCTCATGACAGCTATGAATTGACTGTCACGCTATGCGGCATTCCCCGCATAAGGTTTCCCCATTCGGATATCTTCGGATCAAAGGTTGCTTGCCACCTCCCCGAAGCTTTTCGCAGGCTGCTACGTCCTTCATCGGCACGTTCTGTCGAGCCATCCTCCGTATACTCTTATGATGCTCTACAACCACTCTTATGTTAGATAAACTAACACCTCGCAGAGTGATCGATATTCTCTTATTATTCTTATTGATCTTCAGTTGTGAAGGTTCTGTTCTGACCGAGTTCATTTACTGAGCTATTCTTCGGAGCAGAGTTGAATCATCTGACTCTCACTGCTCCCAAGGGATGAAAAAATCGCCTCGCGGCGATCCAAAGCACAAACGTACGATGATGGATCGCTCTATGCACTTAAGTCGTTATTGTTTGTCATAATTTGGGTCTCCTTGAGCTCCAACTTCTCTCCATCCCTACCGTGCAAAATCTCTTATTTTGCTTCGTTTCTTGATTGCTTGGGACAAAGAAGAAGGAACGTATCCACATTTACTGCGGGAAGTGTAAACGAAGCCGAAAACCCTGTCAAGGGATCTATCCCAAGTATTTCCACAGGGTTTTTCACAGCACTATTTAGTACTATTGAATCACTATGTTGGACATCACTATTATCACCGTTGGGGCGACAAAAGACCCCGCCCTGAAGAATCTCGAAGAAAAGTATCTTACTTTTCTCAAACTGTACGCCAAGGTAAACATGCGACACATTAATGCGCTGCCATTTGCTTCTGAGTTCGATCGAGAACGTGTTACTCAAAAGGAAGCCGAACACCTACTCAATACCCTCCCCGACCATGGAAGAGTGATCTTACTTTCTGAACACGGTACAACCTACACATCAGACACATTCAGCAAAAAACTCATTGCATGGACGGAACACGAATCTCAACCGATTACCTTTATCTTCGCCGGCCCTCTTGGTCCCCACACCTCTCTCTACGAAAAAGCCAACACTGAACTCTCTCTATCCCCTCTCACCATGCCTCACGAACTCGCCCTCATCGTCCTCCTTGAACAACTCTACCGCGCCGGGACGATCTTGAATGGAAAAACCTACCATTACTAAAACGCGCCCAAGGCGCGTTTTAGAATTTGAGTTCATTGAGTGAATTGAGATCTTGCCAGCACACTTCCCCATCAATAGGATCATCGATGTGACGTGCCCCCTCTCGCATCATGCGAGCAAGTGAAATTGCTAGCCCCGCATCGCGAACAGCTGCGAGTTCCTTTGGGTTATCATCGATAAATAGAAGAGGTTCATCTGTTTCTCTTATCATCTCAAAAAGTTGCGTCACCTTGAGCCTCTCAGGCCCAGCAATTCGCACGTCGTGAATATGCTCACCAAGCCCTGACCACTTCACTTTAAACTGCTGGTAGTCGGGGTGTCCAAACGTTAAAATCGTGAACTGGTGCTGATCTTTATGAGCCACTAGGAATGGTACAACATCCGTGTAAACAAGGTTCGGAGCCTCGTCATGCGTAAACGTCTCAAACTGATGAATCAACTCTGCCAGTTGCTCTTCAGGAACACCAAGTGCGTTTCCATGACCCTCAAGAGAATACCCCACCCCAAAAAGACTCTCCCCTGTACGTACAGCTTCCTCACGTGAAAATCCCAATGCAACCAATCGGTCTAACCAATCACTCCAATGTCGAGCGGTATCAAAAAGTGTGTAATCGAGATCAAAAACAAAATGCATACTACAACCTACAGCTCCGGCAGATCCTTATAATCATCTGAGAGACTCATGCCTGGATCGAATTCAAACGGTGTATTTGCGATCTCTGTAATTATCTCTAGCAGCACCGGATACTCCTCACCCATAAAATGCCCTTGACCTTCCGTGGCAACCAATCTCGCTTTCAACCGCTCAGCCAATCGTTCACCGTGCTCAAACGGCACCAGCTCATCATCACGCGAATGCACAACCACGTACTCCCGTGCCTTCCACATGAGCACATCTGCATCAAGATCAGCAATAAACAGTCGTCTCAACTCAGCGTTTGAAACCTTCCATGGAGCAGCCACCAACACAACCGCACGCGGTGTCTCTGTCATTTCCACGGCCTCAAGGTATTGAAGAATAATGAATGCTCCAAGAGAGTGACCGACCAAAATATCATCAGACTTTAAAAACCCAACTTCATCCTTCATTTTTTCGATAATCTCAGGAAGGATGAGCGGATCTTTCGTAGAGAGAGGGAGCTCGGGAGTTATGACCTCAAACCGTTCATCTCGAAGTCTTGAAGCAAGCCAGGGATGAAAGTTCATGGTGGGGTTGGCATTAAAGCCATGCACAAGAATGATACGCATAGTTCGATGTTACTCGCTACAATGTAGATGTTTGGAGAGTATCGAAAAAGATCCAGTGTGTCGAGGTAAAGGGATTGTCAAACACGTAATGTTGGGTTAGACTCGCAACGTGCTGGGCGGGTGGTGGAATTGGTAGACACGCCAGCCTTAGGAGCTGGTGCCGCAAGGTGTGGAGGTTCGAGTCCTCTCCCGCCCACCAGAAAACACATCGTGAAAACGGTGTGTTTTCTTTTAATCCATTGACAAAACCTGTTCGGCAAGTACACTTGCCCCTCGTTACTTCAACGAGAAGGAGAAGGTTCATGAGACCCGTACGCTACGCTATGATCGGTTGCGGTGAGCACGCTCTGCGCTCCCACGCTCTACCGGCCCAGAAGATCAGAGGGCTCACGCTCGTCGGTGTCTGTGACCCAAACGAAACATCTCTGGATGTCTTCGTGGGTGCACTCGACCATGCGGTCATCCCCATGAGTGAGGAGGAGGCCCTCGGGGATCCCAACATCGACGCCGTCGTGATCGCGAGTCCGGATCGCTTCCATGCAGGGAGTCTGCTCAGGGCTGTGCAAGCTGGCAAGCACGTCCTGTGCGAGAAGCCACTCGATGTCGAATTCGATGAGCTGGAGCAGTTCAAGACGAGTCTCATCGAAGCCGACTCCAGGGGCCTTGTGGTGACCAGCTGTCACCCAAGACGCATGGATCCACCCTACATGTGGATCCAATTCATGATCCCGATGCTGCGACACCGATTCGGAAGTGTCCTGAGCATCAGTCTGGACTTCTCCTACCACAGGCCGAGCAAGGTGGGCCTCCATAAGGGGCTCCTGATCGATCACATCAACCACGAACTCGACACAGTCAACTTCCTGCTTGGCTACAACCCCACCTGGATGCGTCAAGTCTGCGACTCAGAGACGCACTACCAGGCAGTGGGCTGCCGACAAGATGGAGTCATGCTCATCTTCGAGGGGACTCGTCGACTGAACGAAATCACCTACCCCGAGTTCGTCCGCATCCGCTTCGAACGCGGTGACATCTGGTGTGACTGCAATTACGGCGTCGTGACCATAAACGACCACGACACCGGCGAGCTCGAGACGAACGAGACACTCATGCCCTGCACCGACTACGAAACTCGATTCCTGAGGGTCATGCAGAACTTCGTCGACACCATCAGGGGTGAAGGAAGTAATTATCTCTCCCCCCGAGACCTCATCGACAACACATCGATCGGGGTGACGCTGAGCGAACAACCGCTCTGGGATCCCCACGATCTCCTGCACTGACCGAACACAGCACCCGCCACGTATGCGGGTGTTTTCAATACGTTAATGAACTATCCCCATGTATCCCCTTGACGCATACAAACAAATCTGATGTCATGAACCTACAAGCGAAAAGAACTCCCCAACCTGTGCTGCACGTTTTTTGTGTAGCCAGCGGGGGGTTCTTTTTGTTGTCGCGCGCGTCTTTGCAAAGCACCCAACACAATTAAAATCATCTTATGATGCTATTCAATAAATACTGGTTAGCCATGGTTATGCTTGCCACTGCTGTGGCACTTCCTATCAGAACCATGGCCTCTACACCCACCGTCGTCATTTCAGAAGTCGCGTGGGCCGGATCATCGCTCTCGAGTTCTGACGAATGGATCGAGCTTACTAATGTAAGCAGCGACCCGGTTGATCTCTCTAGTTGGTACCTCTCTGGTGGGGGCTCAGGAGGATCAGATCTCGTGATTCCAGAAGGAACATCCGTCGAACCCCATTCTACTTACTTAATCGCGAACTATGCCCAAACACACGAAAACGCCGCCCTTCTCATCGACCCTCACCAGGTCACCGCAACCCTCTCCCTCTCAAATGAAGGATTCGCTCTACATCTCTACAACAGTGGTGGTACCGAGATCGATTCTGCAGGAGATGGAGGCGCCCCTTTCGCTGGAGGATCTGGCAGCACTGCAGACACTTCTGACGGACGATACCGATCCATGGTCCGAGTGGACGTAAGTGTGAGTGGCTCGAACGCATCTGTTTGGACGGATGCAACCAGCTCAGCTGGATTCAAGGACGCAATCGAGGATCTGGGAACTCCGGGATTCGTTGATGTGGCGTTCATCGAGTCTGTCGAAGAGCCTGTTGAGGAAGAGGAGGGGGAGGTTTTAGCGGAGGAAGTGACACCATCTGAGGATGAAGTGGTCACTGAACCAACAGAGTCTTCAACGTCGGCCACATCCGTCATCTTGAATGAATTTGTTTCTGACCCAAAAGAAGATGGTGTGGAATGGATCGAGCTCTTTAACGATTCGGACACGGCCACAAGCCTTGTGGGATGGTCCGTCACGGATGAAACCGGTAAAGCAACGCTCATCGAAGCAGGTGACATCGAAGCAGGAGCCTTTTTCGTCATCGAAAAGCCTGCGGGAAAACTCAACAATGATGGGGACGTCATCTCTCTCCTGAATCCTGAGAGCAATGTTGTCGACACCGTCACGTATGGATCTGAAGAGCTCAGCGCACCCCCAAAGGGTTCTGCTGCTGCTCGAGATGATTCAGGGACTTGGGTGCACACAACAGAACCGACAAGCGGAACCACGAACATTATTAGTGATGTCGTGGCCGCAGAAGAAGATGTCGTTGAAACGGTAGAAGAAGTGATCGTGGAAGAAGATGCTGATGATGAGGACGTCGAAGAGACACTGGCAGATCAAGAGGATGAAAGCGTCTCAGAGGAAACAGAAACGAACGACGAACAAACATCTATAGAAGACGTAGGCGAGGAGGAAGCACAGACGTATGACTCCTATCCCGTCGGGTCCGTGGTGATTAGTGAATTTGTAAGCAACCCTCTTGAAGATGATGTTGAGTGGATCGAGCTCCAGAATGTCAGCGGGGCAGTCGTTGAGACACATGGTTGGAAAATCACAGATGCAACAGATCGTGCAACCGCACTTCAAGAGGCTGTACTTTTAGATGGTGAATCCTTGATCATCACCAAGCCAAAAGGACAGCTCAACAACGATGGAGACACGATCTCTCTCTTTGATGGCACGAGTGCACTCATCGACTCACTTACCTATGGCACAGGCGAAGTCCCTGCGCCCGCAAAAGGCGAGAGTCTTGCGCTCATTGAAGGAGTCATGACCATTAGCCCTGAACCAACACCAGGAACGTACAATATCGCCCCACAAGATCAGGAGGAGTCCACGGAAACACAGGAGGAATCTGTAGAAGAGGAAACGGCAGAAGAAGTTGTCGTGGAAATCGAGGAAACCACTCAAGTCCCAATGACCCTAAATTTCTCAAAGCTCTATCCAAACACAGCAGGTTCGGATGCCGAAGAAGAATATATGGTCATCACTAATACCGGTGACGAGCCTGTCAGTCTGTCTGGTTGGGTCATCGAGGATGGATCTACAGACCGCTACACGGGAACAGATCTAAGCATCGAAGCTGGAGACTCTTTGACGCTTATGCGCCCTGTAACAAAGCTGGCACTGAATAATGCTGGTGATACGCTTCAACTGTTTGCTCCAGACGGAACACTGGTAGACCAAGTGACCTATGGCCAGGCAGCACAGGGAGCAACGTACAATTTTGTCGATGGAACCTGGATCTGGAGTGGACAAAAAACGCAGACACAAACGAGCTCAACATCTTCCGCTCCATCGTCCTCTTCATCTGTTGTGCATGTGAGCTATACAAGCACCAATGCGATGGCAACAATGAGTATTGCGGAAGCAAGAGCGCTTAAAGATGACCAACAGGCCAAGATCAGTGGCATGGTCACGGTCGTGCCCGGAGCCTTTGCAAGCCAGTACATCTATATTCAAGATGAAACCGGTGGGATTCAAGTCTATAAGCACGATGGCCAGTTTCCAGAACTGAACGTTGGTGATCGCATCTCATTTACGGGAACGCTCTCAACGTCCTACGGGGAACGACGCATTAAAATCGCTTCTGGATCAGAACTGGATGTTGCGCAAGCGGTCGCCACCTTTATTCCTGAGCTATCTCTCGCTGAAATAAATGAATCATTTGTAGGACAGCTTGTCAGCACAGAAGGGATCGTGCAGTCTCGAGCCTCAAACAAAGTTATCCTAGAAGATGACGGGAAAGAACTCGTAATCTATCTCAACACAAGTCCCGCAGTCAGTAGCGAACAATTCACCTACGGGAGTCATGTAACCATCACGGGCATCCTCACAAGCTCAAACGGGGAGCTCAGAATCAGACCCCGCTCTCAAGATGACATCACCATGAACGTCGAGGAGGAAACAGAGGAGATTGTTACGAGCGCGGCCTACATAAGTGGATCAGGTGATACAGATAGTCAGTCCCAAATGGGTTACCTCTTACTACTCACAACGATGGCCGCCTTGGGACTCTTGGCACTGCGTCACTATTACCCACAACGTAAGCGCCAAATTGCGGCGTAACCCTATGAGTGGACCCAAAATCACAGTGAGGGAACTACAGCGCCGTGTCGAACAAAAAGCCTTTGCCTATGGCATCTCTCCGACAATTTCCCTCTTGCTTGGAGAATATGTCGCATCCTTAATTACACAACCATATGAACGAAGAGAAAAAGAACAACTGGTTCCAAGCCCTTCAAGATAAAATCAATTCACTCTCTGAACAGTTTGGCCTCGACGAAGTCCAAACGCACGCCTTTCGTGACTTCGTCGTCACAACTGCGCGTGAGCAATTCAAAATCGGCTCACGCTCTGGTGCTGGATGGGCGTTTAAAAAGGCCCGAGAAGAAGATGGGGTAAGTGCTGGATAACCAACAGTGAACTATTGATAGCCTGGGTACTGGGGAGTCCCCGGGCTATTTGTTTCATGTTAAACTACAAACAGTATGAATGACGTCGCCACCAAAACAGACATCAATGACATTAAGGAAATCCTTCATGCAATGAATGGACGTTTTGATCGAGTAGACGAACGATTTGATCGAATTGATAACCGTCTAGACAATCTAGAAACAGAGATGGAAGACCTTGCTCGCACAACCAAGCGGGGATTCGATGATCTTGGAAAGAAAGTGGAGATAAACACAGAACGTATCGCACGAGCAGGGCTCATGATGAGCCAGGGAATCTAAAAACACCCCAGCAACTGCTGGGGTGTTTTTATGGAGCGGTAGACCGGATTCGAACCGGCGACCTCTTCCTTGGCAAGGAAGCGCTCTACCAACTGAGCTACTACCGCATCAGTCGATCGCCAATATAGCACTCGCATACACAGCTGACAAGTGTCCCTGCTATACTTTCACAACTATGAGAACTCCACTAAATGAAGTAACGAAGGCTCTTCAGTCACACGTTATTTCTGATCATCACTACAAAGCTTTTCGTGAAAAAACAACGAAACTGAACGTCCTAGGTCTTCGCCTGCCAGTGATACAGAAACTGGAACACACTGGTTTCTCCTTTTATCAGGAGCCATCAAAATCAATTCTCGAAACATGGACCCACATCTGGAACACGACAGACATCCATGAGGTGATGTATCTTCCTCTCTTTTATTATAGACGCAATCGCAATCTTCTTGACCCAACCCATTGGAAGACAATGAAGGGCTGGGTAAACCGCATTGAAAACTGGGAACATGCTGACGCTCTCTGTCAGCTCTATTCATTTTTTTACGAACAGCATCCAACACTTGTCGAACCGACTCTGCGTGCATGGAATAAGTCCAAGAACCCATGGCACAAGCGTGCGTCCATTGTCTCCACCATCTACTATGCAAGCCGGAACCGAAACGCCCCATCACTCAAAACCGTTTTCGAACTGATTGAACCGCTTATCACACACAAGAACCCCTACGTCCAAAAAGCGGTTGGATGGCAACTGAGGGAAGCCTACAAACTTGAACCGAAACGAGCACTCACATTTATTCAACGCCATCTAGTTGAACTAGCCCCTATCAGCTACAGCTACGCTACAGAGCACGTTCCCGCACAGACTCGTGCTTCAATGAAAGAACGGCGTCGTCTCTTTCGAGCCTTGCAGAAAAAAGGAACTTGATCTAATCTCCCTGCCCTGGAGGTCTCATGAAGGCATTCATAAGGTTCATCCTTCCACGGCTCGTTCTGATTTTTCTTGGTGGTGCCATGATCGGCTACGCTCAGACGCTACACGGCCACGCGCAAGCCACACATGCGTTCCTCTGTGCGATTGCTGGGATTGGTCTCATTGGATATGTCATCGCGCCAAGCCTCGCTGTCATTGGCGAAACCCTCGGCTATTGGACAGCTGGGCAAATCATACGACTAATCGAAGCGAAACGGTAGACGCAACCCTGCTCATGGCGGGGTTTTCTCATACGTTGTTTTTTGTATCTTTTTTTGCTACGCTCAGGCCCGTGGGCCGGTGGCGGAACCGGTAGACGCGAGGGACTTAAACTCCCTTGGGGGCAACCCTGTGCGGGTTCAATTCCCGCCCGGCCCACCATTGAAACACCTATGAATCTAAAATCCACAGGAACCCAACTCGTGATCGGTCTCATCGTCTTTGTGACAATCATGATCGTCAGCATTTTTTTGATAAAGAGCAACTTTGGAAACTCTGAAACAACAACTTCTCCAGAACTCGAGCAGGTAATCGCTGAAACCGTTGCGGCGATCAAGTTGAACGTCGAACTTCCAATGACAATCGATGAATACACAACGTGGACTGATATCACCGCCGAACCAGAGGCAATTCGCTACCACTATCAAATAATCGCAGACTCTCAAATGCTCGGACTCACCGATGAACTCCTTTCCCTATCACTCATCGAACAGGGCTGCACCACCCCTGAAACACGCACCCTTCTTGAGACTGGCATCAACATGAACTATACCTATACATTCAATCAGCCAGATGATGTACTCAGCACATCCGTGAGCATCACGGACTGCGACGATGCAAAGTCGGAATAGAAAAACCTTTCAACTCATAACACAAAATCCACCCATATCATGAGTGGATTTTATTGTTGCGATGACTACTTACCTTGCAACCAGATCAACTCGAATAATGAAAGCAAAGAATCGGCTAGGGGTTTAGACCGAATCACAACGGAATACAGAGGATCAAAGTGTGTGATTCCGACAACATCATCCACAATCGCCAAATCCATTTCAATAGAAAAATCTTCAGGCAAAAATCGTGTTTCCCATTGATCAATACCTGCAACACCCTCATGAAATTTCTCCGCTTCTACATCACGAACAAGCAACTGTCGTGTTTGTGTTTTTGTCTCTCCGCGTTGTGCCGATTCAACCCAATGATCAATCGTCTCTCCAAATAACTCGCGTAAATGATTAAAAGACGAAATATAAAATGCATTCTTTGCTGCACCAAAAGACGAAAACACAGAAAGCACAGCTTCTTTCCCCTCATGAATTTCAACACGAGGCCTCTTAGTGCCTCCAACAAAAACCGACTGAAGAAGCGGGAGCATGAATTTCAGATTCTCCGCACGCTCTCGAGCTATCTGCACAAGCTTAACTGGATCAACCGGCATGTATCTCTTCACTTTTGCATGAGGCACGTAAACAACAAAACCTCGACGAACCAGATCCTCCAACAAAAGGTAAGCCGTTGAACGATTGAGTTCTGCAACTTTGGCTACCTGAGCTGCATTTCCACTTCCGAGCTCGAGAAGTCCCAAAAAAACCCTTGATTCTTTAAGGGATAGACCAACGTCCCCAATAGTTCTAAGTAGTGCTGCATCCATATTGTTAAATATTCTAACAGATTTGAGTTTATTTATCAATATACTAAGTAAACAAGTCCTTTCCTCTGTTGAGAAAATGGGGAGATTGATGTATCTTTCCACGTTGTCTAGACAACCTAAATCCCCCCCCATGGAGAGTCATCATGTCTTCTCGTTCAATCTTCATCGCGGTTGTGCACTCTGGCATCACATTGAGTGTCTGGATAAATGATCCGTTCACCTATGTGCTGGAAGTTCCGCGGGATGGACAGTGGCACACAGAAAAAGACTGCGCCTGGGTACGTTTCCGTATCCCAGTAAGTGGTAGTCGAATCTCAGTCATTCACAACGGTGTGTGGCGCGGCATCTGTTACACAAAAACTGGAAAGTTCCCTCTTGATCACCACAAGGGGTTTAAGAGTGTGCCGTGGCACATAGCAGCGTTCAGCTCCCGAGCAAATGCCGAGCGATGGTGCCAGACCCAGAAGGAGCGCTACACAGCACTCCGTCAATTCTCAAGAGAAATGCGTGCAAAGAAGATACCGTTCGACTGCTTGGATTTCGACCGAGAAGTCTTCTGGCATGATCGTTCCGCTATGGATGCGCTTCGAACCGCCATGTCTTCAATTTGGTGTGCGGAGAATCGAACCGTTGACCAACGGTTCGAAAGAGCGCTGAGTGGAACGGTGGGTAGCTTCAGCTGTGGCCACAACACACCCAGCTTGAGCGACCAGATTTCACGAGGAGATGCGGTGCTCTTCGCCTTGTACCAAGAGGTGAAGGGCAGATCCTCAATCAAACCAGTTCGATACTACGAACTTATCCTCCAAGGATGCAGTATTGAGGAAGCCCTGACTCGCGCATAGTCTGTGCGCATAACGGAACACCCCAACCCACGCAGGACTGGGGTGTTTTTTTGTGCTTGCCCCTGAACCCATTCTCTCTCATAATGAAAGCGCTATGATTGAACGAGAAGAAGAGAACATTCCACAAGACCGCGTTGTCACTGAGGGGTCCACTGGTGAAGAACGGCAGTTTGAGGTTGGCTTGCGCCCACAAAACCTACAAGAATTTGTTGGACAGGACGAGATCAAAGAAAACCTGTCTATTTTTATTGAAGCGGCCAAAAAACGCGAAGAACCGATTGAGCATGTTCTCCTTTATGGTAATCCCGGTCTTGGAAAAACAACCTTGGCACATATCATTGCGCATGAGCTCGGCTCCCAAATTCGCGTGACGTCTGGACCGGCTCTTGAGCGTGTAGGAGATCTTGCTGCTATCCTCTCAAATCTAGGCCGTGGGGATGTCTTGTTCATCGACGAAATTCATCGAATGAACAAAACGATTGAAGAAGTCCTCTACCCTGCCATGGAAGACTGTGCCCTCGACATCATTGTAGGAAAAGGTCCAACTGCACGAACCCTTCGATTAAACTTAGAGAAGTTCACGATTATTGGTGCCACCACGCGCCTTTCACTTCTCACATCCCCACTGCGAGATCGGTTTGGAGCAACCTTCCATCTCAACTTTTATGAAAACAATCATATCGCTCAAATTGTTGAACGCAGTGCAAGGCTCTTGAATGTATCCATCGACACACCTGCTGTAGAGCTCCTTGCCCACCGCTCACGTCGAACCCCACGTATTTCAAACAGGCTCCTGAAACGCGTGCGAGACTATGCCGAGGTGAGGGCTGATGGTCATGTGAGTGAATCTGTCTGCCGATCAGCCCTTGAAATGCTTCAAGTGGACCATGCAGGGCTTGATCAGACAGATCGCCGCATTCTTACTGCGATCATTGAAAAATTTGGCGGGGGGCCTGTCGGCCTCACCACGATCGCCGCCGCCACCCAAGAAGAAGTCCAGACCATCGAAGACGTCCACGAACCTTTTCTGATCCAAATCGGCTTTCTTGAGCGCACGCCTCGTGGTCGCGTTGTGACCGAGCACGCCTATAAACATCTTCGCGATAACTAGCTCTCTATGGAATCTTTTTCTCCAACCGCCATCATTGGAATCGTTCTCCTTATTGGTGCCGCCATGCTCTGGGATCGATCCAAGCGTGGAGGCAAGTCGTCCTCAATCAGAGGTGTAGGTTCTTCCATGCTTCAAACCTATACCCGTGACCTCACACAAGATGCAACAAAAGGAACCTTGGACCCTGTGATTGGCCGCGAAGAAGAAATTGAACGTGTCGTTCACATTCTTTCACGTCGCAGAAAAAACAATCCACTTCTCCTTGGTGAACCCGGCGTTGGAAAAACAGCCATCATTGAAGGACTTGCACGTCGTATTCATAAAGGGTATGTCCCGAACACACTCAAAGGAAAGCGTGTGCTCGCTCTCGACTTAACGGGCATGATTTCTGGAACCAAGTACCGTGGAGAATTTGAAAAACGCATGCAGCAACTCACGTCTGAGATTGAATCCATGGGACGACAAATCGTTCTTTTCATCGACGAAATTCACATGATCGAACAGGCTTCGGGAGCAGAGGGTTCGATGAATGTCTCGGATATTCTCAAACCAGCACTCGCACGCGGTGACCTCCAAGCGGTCGGTGCTACCACGTGGAAGGAGTACGAACAATTCATCAAACCGGACGACGCTCTCAATCGACGATTTCAACCTGTCTTTGTTGGAGAACCAACGGAAGAGGACTCATTCGCAATTCTTCGTGGGATTAAACAGGTCTATGAGACCTTCCATGGAGTTGAGATTCCAGATGAAACACTCAGAAGTGCTATCACCCTCTCCCAATCTATTAAAGACCGATTCCTCCCAGACAAAGCCTTGGATCTCATTGATGAAGCGGCAGCAAAAGTCTCAATTGAAGCGACGTTCTCACACGCAGATCTAAAAGAACAAGGACTCACGGAAGGGCAGATCTCCGAACGGATTGAACGCGAAAAGAAACGTCTCAAAGATGTGATCAATGAATTGGAAGAATTGGGTGAAGAGTTTCCAAATGAACTCGAGATTGAAAAGGCCGAACGTGCCCTTGCGCGGCACCTCAAACAACTCGATAAAACGGAAGCGCTTGCCACCCGAACCGAAACCCTCCCCAAAGTGACAACCGAGGCTATTCAAGAAGTTGTGGATCAATGGAACAAGAAACGTTCATAACATGCTATACTAAAGGTAATAACTTTTTGAACTTATTTTATGTCTCAACAAACTCAAGTGACCACAGAAGTTTCTGTCGGCACAAAAGTCGTGGTGGCTATGCTGATCCTCGGGGGTCTTGGTGCCCTCGGCTACGCATCAGGTTTTGTGAAGCTTGATTATCAATCGGCAAATGCTGTTGCCGATGCCGCAGCCGAACAATGCGACTGCTTCAGCGAATGTGCTGAGGAACGAGAGCAGTGTCTTAAAGACGGAAACGATGGAGTTTTTTGTGATCAAAACGCAGGCGCCTGTCTTGGTGAATGTCTCCCCCCACAAGAACCTCCAGTCAACGAACCCCCAAAGGACTCCTCTGACCAGTGCACAGATCAATGCAAGGTATCGTTTGACTCATGCATTGCTTCTGGAGAATCAGAAGAAGTTTGTTTGGATAAAGGTGCTGCCTGCATGTGTGAATGCGACCCACTGTTTGCGCCAATGAATATTGATAATAGTTGTGCAGATTCTTGCCGCACTGAAAGAGAAAGTTGTGAGGCAGATCTGGCCACTAACTCCTCTCTTCGATTGGATTGTTCAGGACGTGAATATGGTTGTTTGAACGAATGCCAACTTTGGTGTGACGACTTGAGAACAAGTTCTACCGATAAACCTGAAGACAAAAACAAGCCCGAAGGAAGTTCTGAACAAAAAGATCCAAATGCCCCAAATGGAAATGGAACCACAGAAGAGTCCTGTGAAGATGTCTGTCGTGGAACGTTTGACCAATGCCAAGCAAACGGCACAGCAGCAGGATCTAATTGCCAAGGTCAATTAGATGGATGCCTACGCGAGTGCAAACCCACAGACACACCACCAGAAGGCCAACCAAATGGATCTGTCGAAGATGCCGTTAACCCAAATGATGGATCAGTAAGCGGAAATGGAGCAACTGTAGGAGGTGACATTCAGTAGAAAAATAAACCCCCATGAACATGGGGGTTTTGTGATACAATATCTTTACTATGTTCGAACTTCCGAACCTGAGCATCTCCATCTCGATCTTCCTCATCGTCTTTGGTGCGTACATGTTGTTTTATATTCTCTATAGCCTCTTCAACATCTACCACCTGGTGAAATACGGTATCTATGGGTTTGGTCTTTACGTGATCGTAACCGTTTTTACCTGTGGGACCATCCTCTTAGTTGGCGGCTCTTTTTTTCTTCTGGCTGAGTACGATTGGACCACACCCATCACCCTTGAAGGGGCGAGTGAATATTACAATGAAGATCTTTTCCCAGCCCTATGATGCGACTTAACCACCTTCCAAACCAACGAACAGACGAGCATGTCATCCTGTTCATGCGAAGACATTGGTTTGCGATTCTAACGATTGTCGTTGCGTTCCTTGTTCTAACAGGAACCCCGCTAGCGCTCGGCTGGTACTACTGGGAAAGCACGGTGTCCTCATGGATGGAGACACCTGTTCTTGGCCCGCTGATCGTCATTGTTGGTAGCATCTACTTTCTCTCCATCTGGCTTTTTGCCTTTCTAGAATTCACGGATTACTACCTCGACACGTGGATTGTCACGAACGAACGTATCATCAATATCGAGCAAGAAGGTCTCTTCCATCGTACAGCTTCTGAACTGGATCTTGCCGCCGTCCAAGACACGACCGCTGAAATCCGTGGAATCCTTCAAACGGTCTTCACGTATGGAAACGTGTTTGTCCAAACAGCAGGAAGCAAAGGCCGCTTTCATTTCAAAAATATTGACAACCCTGAAAACGTAAAGGAGCAAATCAATCAATTGGTCGAGGAGGATAAACAACGAATGAGTCGACTGGGAGCTGGAGGGAGGAAGGGAAAAGCAAAAATCGTAGACTAAAAAACAGGGCTCAGCCCTGTTTTAAGTTTTCTCAACTTTGCTGTTGCCAGTCATAGACCTCCCAAGCCCAATCTGCAAGCCTGTTTGCCGTCTCAAACGATTCTCCGCGTGACCCGGCTCCAAAGACAACAATGAGGAGTTCACGATCGGTATCACCCACATCAGACCTGAGTGAAACCACGAGATTCCACCCACTCTCAATCAAGTACCCTGTCTTTCCGCCTGTGACATAAACATCATCATATTCAGGCTTCCAGAGCATCCAATTTGTATTCGTGAGCTTCTTTGTCGTTCCTTGTGAAATGACGTCCACATACCGTGTGGCTGTAGTTGTGAACCGGCGTACTTCATCGCGAGCAAAAATATCTTGAGCGAGCCGTGTCATCTCTCGAGCTGTTGAAACGTTGCCGAGCTCGATGCCCGTTGGATCCACAAAGTGTGTTTGAGTGAGACCTAACTCTCCCGCTCGAAGATTCATCTCATCAAGAAAGGATGACTGGGAAAGACCTGCGGTCCTCGAAAGGGCATTCGCAGCATTGTTAGCTGAAGCCACAAGGGTGGAGTAGAACAAATCCTCCACACTGAACGTATCCCCATCCTCAACATACAGCCGTGCCCCACCAACATTGTCGCTGTTTCTCACGTCCGCAATCTGTGACATGGACACAGTGTAATCGAGCACCACATTCGCCGTCATGAGCTTTGTGAGTGATGCAATCGGCCATGGCTTATTTTCATTTTTGACCGTGAGAATTTGTCCAGTAGATCGATCCATCACAACATAGGCCTCAACAGCAATCTCAGATTCAATCTCGCTTAAATCCACACGCACAGGCACCCCATCCCCGTCTTCTGGTCCATAGGATCGCAACTCTTCGTGCTCAGCCCACCCATACTGCCTGGCCCAGTCTTCTAGATCGAGCAAGAAACCAGAGGCTGTCCCCGGCACCGCACGCCAAGAGTCAGCATCAAAAGCCGCTTGGAGATCGCCGCGCGTTTCATACACCTCACGCAAAGCATCGTCCTCTGCCAAAACTGCCGCAGGAAATGTGGCGATGATTAAAAAAAGAAATTTTGTAAGAAGAAAAAAATGATTCATGCCCCTTTCTATTTTTTGCTTTCTTTTAAAAAAACACCTGCTTTTACAAAAAGGTCTCCTGGATCCCGATCAGAAAGCTCCTTAATAAGATGTTCGAACACAACATCACGTCGTGTTGACTGGCGTGTCTGGTTATCAACCGCCTGACAAAAGGCCCCAACTTGGAAATCGTATACTTTAGCAATGGCGGCTAATGTTTCCTGAAGCATAACCTCCTTAGCTTCGACTTCTGGATTCATTTCACCTCTTCGTTGCTTCTCCGGTGAATCGTATAAGTGAGACCGAACGACTTGAAGATCTCGAACGGTCTCCTTCACGACATTTACTGTTCTGGAAAAATCCACACAACCCTCCTTGTTTAAAAACCGTGGATGCTGTCCAAGTGTACTGACAGCAAAAAGTGCTCGAGCGGCTTGTGATACTTTTTCACGTTCCGCCTCAGACAAATCAAGGGGGACAAATCGTTCTACCTGTGAGACAGCAAACCAGTCGTCTGTCGTGCGGGCCTTCGCAAGCATCTCACGTGCTTGCTGTTCAAATCCACGTTTTTCTCCCTCATGATTCATAACATGATGATTATTCCCATCGCTGAAACAGTTCAATATCGGTATAAAAGTAATGCAAAATGTCATCCCACGTTTCCCCCTCATCAGCCATACAAAGAGCCTCGGTAGCACTCATTCCTACACCGTGTCCCCAAAGCGTGTACCCACGTTCTGCATCGCATGGTGCATCAACTGACTGAAGCCAATCAACCTCGTTGTACCAAACCTCGGCAAAACTTCTGGTGCGCCCATCCGATCGAGAAAAGTATGGAGTAATTGCCGTGCGGTAATCACCATCCTCTGGATCAAACCAGTTCACCGTAACCCCATAGGTATCTTCAACGGCGTCACGAATAGATGGGTGCTGAACTTCGTAGTCGTATCCTTGGTAGTACTGATCATCTGGCCATCCAACAATGTGGAATCCCTTCCCTCCATGTTTCGTACTACTCTCCCCACCCTTTGCACGCTCAAAGTTGTACATGGCGTAGGTGCGTGCAGCAACGATCAATGCTTTTTTAAACTCCTGATGTGAGTAATCGGACGTTTCCGCAAGTCCTGAAAGGTAATCTGACATGCGAAGCTCGTTGATCACATAGGTGTTGTCGTCAATCGTATTGTTCCGAAGTTCCAAACTTCCGTGATAGCGGTTATATGCCCGTGATGCACTTCGCGTCTCACGCTGGTCAAAATTCTCAATTGTACAAATAGCATCCTCGTCCTCTGGCAAAAAGAGGAGGTGCTTATAGGTCTCTTCTAGCGCACTCCCACGATTAAAGTAATAGCGTTGATTCTTATAAAACGCACGCACCATCTCTCCTGCCTCCATAACTCCTAAGAGCCCCCCCTCACTATCCTTGATTCGCCAGTCACTGTCACAACTAATCTCCACCTGCCAATCCGTTTCCTCGTCGACGATCAAAACAGCGACACGTAAAAGGGGTTCGTCAATGACATTGTGTCCGCTCGCTGCGTCATCGTCGATCGTAATAGGATCATCGATGACATCTTTTGCTCCGCTTGTCACTTCAACAGGAATATCAATATAAAAATCTGGAATCACCGTCTCGTTTGCAGACAAATAGTAACGCACGGTGTGTGCTCCCTTGCTTGATGGGGCCGTAAACGTAAATTTGAAAAACTCGAGCCCTCCTGGATTCACTGTTCCAGAATCATTCATGACTAATTGTGTCGAAGAGACCCAAGAAACATGAGACGTGTCTGTAGAAGCAACAGCAAGATCAGAAGTAACAATCCCTCTCGATCCCCACGCAATCGTTCCTGTATTTTTTATCCCAACGGTATAGGTAACTTCCTCACCACCAGCTGCAACAACATTCTTGGACGAACGGAGAAGCAGCATGGCTGAGAGACCTTCTGTTTGTGTCGTGGATACATCTTCGTCTTGCGCCGGCGTCGTTGCTACAGGCGTGACTGCCTCATCGCTCACATTAATGACGAGCGTAAACTCACCACCTGGAATCCAAGCCGTATCCTCGGCCGCTAAATGGAATGTTTCTTCGTATTGTCCTTCCTTTGTTGGTGCTGTAAGTGTGAGTGTGATGCGCCCAATACTTCCAGGCGCAACAGAACCCCCATCAAGCGTTGCTGCCTGTGTCCAATCAGACCAGTCTGTTGCTTCAAAATCACTGTGACGGTACTTGGGATCATAAGTATAAACGGAGACGTATGACGAACCGCTACTCACCCAAGTTTTTTCACCCGTATTTTGAAACTCAACCGTCACCTCCTCTGTGGAACCGGGAGCAATCGTAAACCCTTGTTTAGGAGCACTGACTTGAAGTGCCTCAAATCCTTTAAGCGAGGCGGCAGACGCACTACCTGTGAACAAAAAAAGCCCTGCGAGTGCAAGGAATAGGGAAACCGAAACCAACTTCCAATGTGCGGTCTTCCCCCGAGACGCATGGGTATCTCTAGAAAGAAAATTCATAATTTGTAATTCAAGCATAGCATTTTTTTGGCTCGTCGTCAATCAGATATTCGTGATAAACTTGGATCCAATATGATTTCCAGTCGTTCACTTGCCTCAAATTTTTCTATTCAGCTCGTTGGGAAAGCCCTTTCTGTTGTGATCGGGCTCATTGTTGTTGCGATCATCACGCGATCACTTGGTGCGGAAGCTTTTGGTGAATACACAACAGCCGTGACCTATCTCCAGATGTTTGGTGTGGTGGTTGATTTTGGCCTAACGCTCACACTCATCGTCATGATCTCGGAAAAAGGTGTAGATGAAGATCGTGTGGTCGGAAATTTCTTTGGGCTGAGACTTGTTTCGGGTTTTCTTCTCTTTAGTTTGGCACCGTTAAGCGTTCTCGCCTTCCCTTGGTCATCAACAATTCAACAAGCTGTTTTGGTTGGCGCACTTGCCTACTTTTTTATGGGAGGTGCCACCATGCTGGTTGGAATTTTTCAAAAACATGAAAATCTTTGGCGTGCGGCGGTTGCTGAACTTCTGAATCGCGCCGTCTTGGTGATCCTCATCGGTTTGGCTGCCTATCTAAGCCCCGGCGTGGTTGAAATGGTTGCTGTGTCTGTTGTGGCAAATGCAATCTGGCTCATTGCCATGATAAAACTGGCTGAGCCATTTGTGCGTGTCCACCCACTCTTTGAACTCTCTTTCTGGAAACACATTCTTTCACGCTCATGGCCGATCGCAATCTCTATTATCTTTAACCTGCTGTACTTAAAGGGTGACATCCTATTCCTCGCCTACTTCCGAGAACAAACAGAAGTGGGGCTCTATGGTGTGGCTTACCGCATTATTGATGTCATGACCGTGCTCCCAACCATGTTCATGGGGCTCGTGCTCCCATCACTTGTTGCCGCATGGAGTTCAGGGCGCAAGCAAGACTTTCGTCGGCATGTTGCACGCACCTTTGACCTGTTTATGATCGCCGTCATCCCTGTCGTCATTGGTGCCCAACTTGTTTCAACAGACCTCACTATCCTCATTGCTGGAAACGAATTTGCTGCCTCTGGCCCCGTCTTAGCCCTCTTGATTGTGGCCCTGATTGGCGTCTTTCTTGGGGCCCTCTGGGGGCATCTCGTCGTTGCCCTTAATAAGCAACGTCTCATGACCTGGGGCTATATCTTCGTCGCCATCATTGCAATCGCAGGATACCTTTGGCTCATTCCAGACTACGGCATGTGGGGTGCTGTGTGGGTGACCTTGGTTTCAGAAGCGATCATTGCCTTCCTTACCTTTCTCGTCGTTTACAAAACATCTGGCGCACTCCCAAACCTTATGGTTACCGGGAAAGCACTTCTTGCTGGTGGAATCATGTACCTCGTCCTTCTTCCTTTGAGTGGGCTCCATGTGATTCTTATGGTCCTTATTGGTGGAGTGGTTTATGTCATCGCTCTTTTTGCCCTTAAGGCTGTAAGTGTGAATGAACTCAACGCTCTTTTGAAAAAACCAACGGTATGACCCTACTCTTAGTGATCATCGCTCTTGCACTTGGACTCATCACCTACAACAACCCAAAAAACGGTCTCCTTGTTCTTGTTGCTTCTCTTCCTGCCTACTTGCTGCGCACAGAACTACTGGGCGTCCCAACCACACTCCTTGAACTCATGGGGCTTGTCTTCCTGCTCGCTTGGCTGCTCCGAGTGCGCAAACTCCCTTTTCGTGACCTGAACAACTTCTTTGGACTGAGTCTTCTTCTCATCGTGGCAGCTGCCACGCTCTCCGTCTTTGTCGCACCCAACGTCATGGCAGCCCTTGGAGTATGGAAGGCCTTTTTCATTGAACCTATCCTCTTGATGCTTGTTATTCGGGAAATGATCTTCACTAAACAGGTTCGCGTTAAGGAATTATTCCTAGCTCTTGGCGTCAGTGCGCTCGTGATCTCTCTTGTTGGTGTGATCCAGTGGATCACAGGTATGGGCATTCCTGTTCCGTGGGATATTGAGCGTCGTATTACTTCTCTCTTTGACTATCCGAATGCCGTAGGACTTTTCTTGGGACCAATAATTGTTATCGGAACCCTCTCAGTTGTGATCACAAAAGGGTGGGAACGAATCTTTTGGATCAGCGCCTCGACCCTCTCGCTCATTGCCGTGATTGCCGCTCAATCAGAAGCAGCACTTGTGGCCCTTGTCGCCACGTTTATCATCGCAGGACTCACGCATAAAAAGACTCGTATCGCTTCTTTGGCAGCGACAACAATCCTGATCCTCATCACAACACTTACACCCGCTCTGTTTCAAAAATTAACGCTCCATGACTACTCAGGAGAGGTGCGCCGATCACAATGGACAGAGACCGCTGAACTCTTAAAAAACCACTGGCTTCTTGGCGCCGGCCTTTCTGGATACCCAACGGCTCTTGCTCCATACCACGAGGCAACGGAGTACGAAATCTTCCAGTACCCTCACAATATCCTTTTGAACATCTGGGTTGAGCTGGGTCTCCTCGGCGTGGTGGCGTTTGGACTTCTTGGATTCATCCTCATTCAAACAGCAAGGCAAAAACCAAGCCGTGCTCAAATAATCGCCCTATTCGTCCTTCTTGAAATGACGATCCATGGCCTTGTCGATGTGCCTTACTTTAAAAATGATCTCTCTCTTTTAACTTGGCTCATGATTGCTATCACCCTCTCAACCTATGCTCGCCCGAAAACTCGTTAAAAAATTCAGGAGCAAAAACCAGACGGATCATCCCGCAAAAACAGGATTCGACCGATCAGGTCTTGTGCTTCCAGTAGCTGGAATCATCCTCCTCGCAGCAGGCATAATGCAACTCCTTGGGACCCCTGAGCGCCACGTCACGATCCCCATGCTTGCTCAAGCAGACGGACTCTTTGAGCTGGATGAACCATCCTTGGCCTCTCAATACACAAATATTCCACTCACCCTTCCCACACAAATATTCGGCGCAGAACTTTCAGTCATTGGTGTCTACACAACATCAAATGAACACCTTCCCACACAAACAATTGCCCTTGTCTACATCCGAGATGGCTGGCGCTATGTAGAGATTGACTACAAACCTCTTTCAATAGAGGAACAGCTCGCAATCGCAAGCGGCAGGCAAGACACAACCGTTACACTTTCTGAGGAGGTGGAAGGAATCTTTTTTTCACGCAACACACTTGGTCAATGTGTGGGTGAAGGCACAGATGCCTACCCAGGAAAATGTGAAATCGATCGACAACTCTTCTTCCCACTCAATGAGATCGTGATTGCACTCTCTGGAACCAGCACACAGATCACAGACGGAGAGATGATCGAGATTGCGAGATCAATTCTGGAACAAGGAGAATAAAAAAATCCGACAGATGTCGGATTTTTTTATGGCGGAGAGGGAGGGATTCGAACCCTCGGTACGGGGTGAACCCGCACAACTGATTTCGAGTCAGTCCCATTCGACCACTCTGGCACCT
>PFWU01000021.1:6550-9858 GCA_002791295.1 Candidatus Uhrbacteria bacterium CG_4_9_14_3_um_filter_50_9 | reverse complement strand
AAACAAGGAACTCAATCCACGCTGTGGTTCATTGAACGCTAGATCCACGGCTTTATCCACGATCTTCAGAGCAGGGTACCCAAGACCAACACCAGGAATGCCTGAAGATTGTCCAGGGCGGTTCATCCTCTGCATCTGCCGCACGCGGTTGACTTGCTTCATCTCACGCGCCTGAGCAAGCTCCTCTGCTTTCGCATGAACCCGTGTGTATTCTGCAAGATCAACCACTTGCTGTTCACGGTTTCTTTCTTCTAACGCACGAAGTTCCGCCTCTAACGCTTCTTCAGCTTGCTGAAGTTCTTCTTCTGTTTCTCCCTCAGCTTCATGAAGCCCTTCTAAAAGCTCGTTGTCACTGGGTTGTTCAATTGGCATGCCCTCTCTTCGTTCTGCCATAAAGTTTCAATGTTAATTGTCCTAAACATAGCATAAATTATGCTCTCTGTCAATCAGCACACACCCTTTACACCCCATAAAAAGGCCGGTATTCTTAGAATATGAGTGAAGTTATGCGCACCTACGATGAGTTGGAGCAGCTCGTCCAAAAAACATACACGAACCCGGATATTCCATCCCTTCGGATGGCTTTTGAAATGGCGAATAAGGCACATGCAAATGAAACGCGACTGACAGGCCATCCTTTCATCTCCCACCCTCTCGCCGTCGCCTACCGTCTCGCAGAAATGGGCCTGCATCTCAATGTGGTGATTGCTGGACTGCTTCATGACGTTGTTGAGGATAGTGATGTTTCTATTGATTTAGTGAAGGAAACCTTTGGAGAGGATGTGGGGTCCTTGGTTGAGAGTGTGACCAAGCTCAAACAGAACATTAAGTACAAGGGAGCCGAGCGCTATGCAGAAAACATGCGCAGAATGTTTCTTGCCATGGCGAGTGACGTGCGGGTGGTGTTCATGAAGTTTGCGGACCGACTTCATAACCTGCAAACCCTCTACGGCCAACCCAAGCACAAGCAACAACGCATTGCACGCGAGTCTCTCGAGATTTACGCACCGATTGCGAGCCGCCTTGGGATGAGTGAATTCAAAGGCGAACTCGAGGATAGCTCCTTTGCCTATTTGCAACCCCAAGAGTACGAGCGGATGAAAAACATCATGGACATCAAAGTCCGTGAAAAAGGTGCCTACGTGAGCCGTATTATTGACGAGACAGAAAAGATCCTTGCGGAAACCCGCATTTCTGAGTTTCAAGTTCATGGTCGTGTGAAGCGTCTCTACAGCCTCCACAAAAAACTCAACAAGTACCAAGGCGACCTCAGTAAAATCTACGACCTTATTGCGATTCGCATTATCGTCAATGATGTTGAAGATTGTTATGCCACCCTTGGACTCCTCCACCAAACCTGGCGACCTGTTCCTGGACGTATTAAAGATTATATTGCGCAACCAAAACCAAACGGCTATCAGTCCCTGCACACAACCGTCTTTACCGAAAACGGTGAGATCGTCGAGTTTCAAATCCGTACCGTTGAAATGCACGAACTCGCCGAGTACGGTGTGGCCGCACACTGGCGCTACAAGGAAGGCGGCTCCCATATGCGTAATACACGCTGGATGGAAGAGCTCGCCATGATTCAAAAAGAACTCGCGAGCAAGAAGGACTTCATGGAGCAGCTGGAAATCATGAAGATCGATGTGTTTAAAGATCGCATCTTCGTGTTCACGCCGCAGGGAGATGTAATTGATCTCCCAGAGGGTGCTACACCGGTAGACTTTGCGTATGCGATTCACACAGAGGTCGGCAACAAATGCACAGCCGCACGTGTCAACGACATCATGCGCAACCTCGACACCACCCTCCAATCAGGAGATATCGTCGAAATCACCACAGACAAAAACCGACGCGGCCCAAACCCAGACTGGCTCAAATACACAAAAACCCGCCACGCACGCAACAAAATCAAAGACGCCACAAAGCACACAGTCAAAGGCTGGTTTGCAGAGGTGTTGAAGGGACGGGAGAAGGCAAAAAAGTAGTTAAAAAATCAACCAATAGCCAATAAGCATCACGGCTGCATCAGCAAAAATATGAGATACCCAACTCGCTACAATGGAGTTGGTTTTTTCATACAAATAGCACCAGAAGAATCCTGCCATACCCACGATTGTTCCTCCAAGAATAACGAGTGCAGGTGAGAGGAATTGACCAAGAACAACGTAGTGATGTGAAGCAAAGGCAACGCTGGAAACGCCAGCGGCTGCAAGAAAGGAAAACCGATGTCTCAACATTCCATAAACAAACCAACGCCAATACAACTCCTCAAACAGAGAGTGCACCAAACTCAAAAACAAAGCGAAAAGAAGATAATAACTTCCAATACCAACCCGCTCAACTGTTTGCTGGATCAGTGGCCGGAATGTCAACAATAAATCTTTTAAGAGAAGTGCCACACCCAACAGCACAATAACGATCAGCAACCCGCTCACGATTCCTGCTGTCACACGTTGTCTCCCAGAGGGTCGAACTGGGGATATGCCGTACAATAACCACACGAGAGGCAAACCAACCATGAGCAGTTTCAGCGAAGGATAGATGAGTTGTGCGTACTGAGGAAACCAGACGAGATATCCAAACACTCCGACCAACTGAATAATCATCGCTGGGATCACGATGAACCAAAATTGCTTCGATGATGGAGACACGGAAATCAATCGTTTCATAAATCTAAAAGAGGGCCTGGCCCCCTCGATGTTTCCTAACCAATGAGTCGGTCCAAAAGATCCATAAGCTCTTCGCGGGAGTAGAACGAGATCACGATCTTTCCCTTCCCGGCCGTTTCCTGAATGTCAACCTTTGTCCCAAGAATCTCTCTAAGTCGTTTTTCATGTGCAAGAACATTCGGATCCTTTTGGGTCCCATCCACGTTTTTCATTTTACGTGCCCCATGCGAACTCACTCTCGCCTCAACTTCGCTCACGGTTACGCCCCCACGAAGAATCTGTTCAAAAAGTTCATGACGCTTCTTTGGGTCTTTCTCAGCAAGCAGTGTACGCGCATGGGTCTTCGTGATCTCTCCTCGCTTGAGTGCTTCCAGAATGTCTTCGTCAAGATCGAGAAGTCGAACAATGTTGGCGACGTTTGATCGACTTTTCCCAACACGTTTCGCCACGTCTTCTTGGGTAAGATTGAACTCTTCAATGAGCGCCGTGTACGCAATCGCTTCTTCAACCGCGTTCAGGTCTTGGCGTTGAATGTTCTCAATCAAGGCAAGCTCGAGCTTCTCTTGCTCGTTCACCTCACGCACAATGGCTGGAACGGTTCTGAGTCCGAGTGTCCGAGAGGCACGTAGGCGA
>PFWU01000021.1:0-6345 GCA_002791295.1 Candidatus Uhrbacteria bacterium CG_4_9_14_3_um_filter_50_9 | reverse complement strand
AAGTCCTTTCCCAAGTGCAGATTTTGCGGACATGTATGTTTAGACTAATCCTCCCTCTCGCATGAGAAATTCTCGTGCGAGTCGCTCGTAAGCTCGAGCTCCTTTTGATTTTGGGTCATACCCAAGGATGGTTTTTCCAAATGATGGTGCTTCCGCCAATCGGACACTGCGTGGAATCACCGAACGGAAAATCTTATCTGGAAAATAACGATACAATTCTTCAAGCACTTCCTTTGAAAGTTTGGTGCGGGAATCGTACATGGTAATGACCGCCCCCATCACATCTAGGGATGGCTTAAGATTATCACGGACAAGATTCACCGTATTGAGGAGCTGTGAAAGACCCTCAAGGGCATAATACTCAGCCTGAACAGGAATGAGTACGGAATCCGCTGCCACCAAGCCATTGAGCGTAATCATGCCAAGAGATGGAGGGTTGTCGATAAAGATGTAATCGTAATCATTACGCACCTCAAGGAGAGCTTTTCGTAAAAAGTGTTCCCGCTCATCTGCATTCACGAGCTCGACGGAGGCTCCCGCAAGTGCTTGTGTTGCCGGCAAAATCTTCAGGCCGTCGTGTTCTGTTTTGTGAATGAGATTACGAATGGAGTGAGATCCAATCAGTGCCTCATAGACCCCAGCAGGAAGCGTCTTATGATCGAGCCCCGCCCCTGAAGTGGCATTGGCCTGTGGATCAAGGTCAACGAGTAAAACAAATTTTCCGGCTTCAGCTAAAAACGCGGCCAAATTTAAAGCCGTCGTTGTTTTTCCCACGCCTCCCTTTTGGTTTACGACAGAAATAATGTGTGCCATAGGAGTGGGGACATTATACAGGATCCAGAATCAAAAAAACAGCAGTCGGCTGCTGTTTTTTTGGTGCCGCGGGAGGGAATCGAACCCTCATATGGAAACCCATACAGGTGTTTGAGACCTGCGCGTCTACCAGTTCCGCCACCGCGGCATGTGTTGAAATAAACAAGAAGTGATGAAAAAAACAGATTGCTTTTTTCATCGCTTCTTGGTGGCTGGGGAGGGGGTCGAACCCTCGACCTCGGGCTTATGAGTCCCACGCTCTAACCAACTGAGCTACCCAGCCAGTAAAACGTCCAGGATTGGCGAGCTGCTTGCTCTTCGGTCGGAAATTCGTTCGACGTGGGATTGGCCCACATCTCACAAACTCTCCACCCTGTAAAGCGGCGCATCTCACTCAATCCTGAACGTTTTACGTTCGGATCAGATCCAAAAGGCAGGACAAATATAGCGAATCAACGGGATTATGGCAAGGATTCAAAAAAGAAAAGGCCTGCGAGTGCAGGCCGTGCGTGGGGTCACTCCTCCTTGATTGGAGTACGCCTGTTGGCGCGACGAGTGGTAATCACCCACTCGGAGATCTTGATGCAGAACCCTTTGAGAAGGATGACGACACCGACGACAAGAGGGAGTGCTCGTACTGCTAGGTCAGGAAGAGGCAGTTCCCCAGTCATCCATAGACCGACGGAAATGGCAACGAAGCAGCTGCAGATGATTGCGCCAGACAACCAGAGTAGAGCCTGACGAAACAGCGTCCTCTGCTCCTTCTTCTGTCGTTCCTGCTGCTCATACCACTTCCGTTCCGCTCGTTGTTGAGCCTGCATCCGCTCTTCTTCAGTCGCTACCTCCGCAAGCAGATGGTTGATCTCGCTCGTGCGGTGCTCGTACCAAGATATCAGGTTTTCAGGGAAGAGCGGCTGGGTCTCGATCAGACGACGATCGGGATAAAGCACTAGTTTGTTGATCCTTTCGCGAAAGACCTTCCACAGGCAAGCAGGAATCGAAGCTGACCTTAGAAAGGTAGATTGATCCTCATCCTTTGTGAGTCGTGTCCTGACATCACGAAGTTGCTCCCTCGCCGTGCTCCAGGCTAAATCCGCACTGTGCAACCGATCTTTTAACTGTTGTTGAACCATCTCCGCCTCACGACGCAGGCGTGCATCCTCCATGGCACGCTCGCGACGGTACCCCTCAAATAGCGGCGAGGTTGCCACTGTGTGACGAGCAGACTTCGCCACCACGTACATCTGCTGGAAACACTTCTCGAACGCCGGTAGTTGAGACGCATCTGTGCAGGGCTGGATCATCAAGCCGTAGAAGTGGACCTCTATGGCTTGATCGCGCACAAGAGTGGAGAGTGCCTCCAGCGTAGGCAGTGGCGCTGACGCTGGACCTGCAAGTCGTCGGAAGAACGGCTCCACCTCTTTCATGAAGAGTTGATCGTTGCTTGCAATGACCCGCCGACCCCAGTCCGACTCGTGCATGATTCGACGGATCTCGCTCACGAGGATCCCCAGATCACCCTTCACATCTTGAGGGGCATCCAACGCTTCCACCAAAGGAAGCATGCCGACGGCCTCCACGAGCTGAACGTAGGGACTGTTCCCGCTTGAAAGCCAGGGACAGCGCTCACGACACTCCTCGAACAGACGGTCGTGTGCCACCTCGTCACGCAGTTGGGGTCGCTCGGAGAGAATGCGGCGCAGATCTGTCTTAATGCGACGAACCATCTCCTCATCGACCGGCCTGTCCTTGATTTCGAACTTGAAACGTTCGAATACGACCTCAGGAAGCCATCCGTTGATCTGTGGGTTGAGATCGGCGTAGAGAACTCGCTGTGCCTCCAGATCCTTCCCCTTGGACGCAAGCGTCTGGAAAATCCAGATCTGCATCTGCTCGTACTTGTTCAGATCTAGCATGGCAATAAACACCGTAGGCCACTGCTGAGCCCACGATAGATGATCCCTGACCGCTGTGGGAAGTTGTACTTTTCCAACCTCGCACAGATGCAGAGCCATATCGTAGAGATCTGGATCCGCACATGGCTTATCCTTGGCGTCCACCTCGATCCAATATTCTGCCAGAGTGATGAACGGCGCATTCCCGTACCGCAGGTAGGGATCCGCATCCACAGCCTCTTTCCAGAGGAGTGACCCAGCGACTTCATCACGAAGTTCGGGTTGCTGGCGCAGCACACCACGTAAGTCTCTTACGATCTCGTCGAGACTCTCCGTCCGATCCGGATGCACGAACCGCGCCAGTACTTCTTCGTACTCAAGCTGGTTGATCAGATCGATGGTGGAAGCATTGGGATTTCCGTTGACATCCATTTCCATCTCTTCTTCCGCCTTGCGTGTCATCGCCTCCAGCGCCTCACGGATCACCGCCAGACCTTGGTCATGATTTTCGACCAAGCGTTCCAGACGAGCAAGACGCAGCATGGCGTCCGTGTAGGGGGAGGTGAATCCGTCCTTGAGTGCGTATGCCGCCGCGTGACGAAACGCATCCTTGGCAACCGCTGGCTGACCCAGTCTGAACGCACAGACCCCGAACAGAATATGCCCAGGAACGTGCGTAGATTGCTGGGTGAACACATCATCCAGATCAATCAAGCACGCCTCGATGTTACCCGTGTCGTACTGGGTCACGGCATGCGTGTACTTTTCGTTTGCGGCTCTGGCGAAGCGGACCCTGCCCTCACCCATCTGCTCCTGATGACGATGCTCCGCACCTTCTTCTTGGAATCGCGTCCGTTTCCAGGCCTCCTGGTTCTGCATGGAAATCAGTTGTGCCATCTGTGCACGGCCAAGTTCACCCTGCAGACGTGTCTCATCAAGGTGGGCTTGGTGCAGTGCGTTCGCCTCTCGCAGTTCACCAGTGATGTCACTCAGTTTACCGTCGATGCGGCTAAGCCGGACACCAAGATAGGTGAACCCATCCCGCATGACATCTTCGATGACCAGAAGTTCATCCAGCATCCCCTGCTGAATAGTACAACTCGCCTCGATACCGTCCTCGATGCGGGTCAGGATGACCCCGTTGGCTGACTCAGCCTGGGCGACCGCATAGATCGAGCTGGCAACCTCCTGCTGTGCACGGACAAGAGGAGCAAAGTCGATCGTGACCTCGGTAGGTCCCGGATGAAAATTCTGGCCGCTTAAATCGCGTTTTTGTGCGATACGTTCAAGCGCCTTCACCCCTCGGATTTGATGATGGACCTGCTCGTTTCCAAGCCTCACAAGGTCGTAGCGCTGTCGCCGTTCTTCGTTGAGCCACTGGGACATGTCGTCTCCTGTTCTGTTGTGAATGTACGTTGATTCTTTGAATCACCAATGTGACCGTAGCACCCAGCTACCTTACCGTCAAAAGCCCACCTGCTTTTGTACAAACGCCTTAAACACTTCGTCTTCGTCGAGTCCCCCACGAAAACCCGTACAGGTTGGATATCCTTTGAATAACCCCCTCTGACCGCCCAAAACACGACCGACCCACGGGTCGTTTGTTCTCTCAGGCCGTCTTGTGTTTTTGCTTGAATTCTTGACATTCGATAAAAGTCCACGTATAACTGTGGCGCGGGGTAGAGCAGTCAGGCAGCTCGTCGGGCTCATAACCCGAAGGTCGTCGGTTCAAATCCGACCCCCGCAACCACCGAGCTGAGCTCGGTTGGCTGTACGCATGGGCAAAGCTTAGCTTTGCCGAATGCCAACCGAAGAATTGAAGCGAGGTTAGACCAGCTGAGCTGGTCAGCACACTTAGCTTATTCATCGAGATCATATCGGTAGTCAAAACAAGTCGCATAGCCGACTTGTTTTGTTATATAGTAGACGATATGTTTTATGTGTACATTCTGTTTAGTATCAAAGATAGAAAACTCTATGTTGGATACACAAACAATCTCAATAGACGACTACAAGAACACATGGATGGTAAAGTGCTATCAACAAAAGAGCGACAGCCTTTAAAGCTAATCTATTACGAAGCCTACATCACGGAACCGGAAGCAAAACGTCGTGAAAAATACTTGAAAGGTGGTAATGGGAGAGCCCAATTAAAAATTCAGTTATCAGAAACATTGAATCAATGCGGATACAAATATCTTTGATCTCATTCACGTATCTATAAAATTCCTCCCAACAAACAAATAAGCTATGGAAAAATATATCACTATCCCAATCCCTCATAGTAAGAAAAAGATCTACGCCGTCCGGCGAGGAAATTTTAAGAAGCCTGTGGCAGTACTTGTCCACGGTCTTTCATGCACAATGAACGAACACTGTCTCTTTAATGGTTCTCACTTTCTCGAAACACACGGATTTTCAACATTGCGATTCAATCTTTACGACTGGCACGACGATGCACGCAAACTGCACGAGTGCGACTTCACCACTTATGCGCGAGACGTAGAGACAGTCGTTTCATATTTGCGAGGTAAGGGCGTGAAGAAGATTTTTGGCGTCGGACATAGTTTCGGCGGTGTGAGCATCCTTTATGCTAAACCTAACCTGTTCGATGCGATTTCGCTTTGGGACGCAAGTAATTACGCCACCCTCCCGAAGGGTTTTGAGAAAAAGTTCACACGGATTTTTCATGGGAAGCATTTACTTCGAGGCAATTGGGATTTCGTGATGAATCCAAAGCTTCTTACACAGATTGAGACGACAGACTGGAAGTCACTCACGTCACAGTTTCCAACACCAACACAGGTGATTGTCGCTGGAAAAGGAATGCTCATCAAGGGTGGCAGACAGTATTTTAAGAATTCGTCTGCTGTGCAAAAGGAGTTTTTCGTTGTGAAGGGTGCAGGGCATTGTTTTGATGAAGAGGGTGCAGAAGATCAGCTTTTTCTTGCAACTGTGAAGTGGTTTAAGAAGTTTGTTTAAGTCGTTCTCCCAGAACCGTTCCAAATCCGACCCCCGCAACCAAATGGGACTCTCTGTACAGAGGGTCCTTTTTGTTTCAAAAATCGATAAATTCTGCTATACTTGTATCGCCTATGACACTTACTACACATGCGACCCTAGGCGCTGTGATCGGACACACAGTCGGAACTCCGTTCCTGGCTTTTCTTTTTGGGTTTATTTCTCATTTTTTGATCGACGTGATCCCTCACGGAGACACGGGCCTTGCCGACAATTACAAAATTCACAAAGTGAAGCGTAAAACAGCTCTTGCGTATGTGATGGTCGATGGGATCGTTGCGCTCTTCTTTGTCCTCATGATTGCAAACACCCGTGATATTGAAATGATGAATGCCTACACCTGGGGCATCATTGGTGGCGTACTTCCAGACCTCATCGTCGGCCTCTATGAGATCACCAAGACTCCACTCCTCAGGTGGTTCAACACGCTCCACTTCGCCTTCCACGACTTCTTCGTCAAACGCAAAGGCGATGTCCCCCTCTACTACGCCATCCTGGCGCAAGTCGTCCTCATTGCCTACTTGCAAACGAAGCTCTGATCTTTAAACAAAAACGGTTTGTCAATGCGATATAGGGTCAGGTCCGGAATTCGGAATTTCTACTAACGACACAATCA
>PFWU01000050.1 GCA_002791295.1 Candidatus Uhrbacteria bacterium CG_4_9_14_3_um_filter_50_9 | reverse complement strand
GAAGATTACTGGCATGACACCTCGATCACGATCAAAGTCCCAGAAACCTATTTGACTGGGGGTGCTGTTGAATTTGATACGCATAACCTCTACATCGTGCGGCAAGATAATATTGAATCAGAAGCGGTGGAGTTTACGGTGATTGACGACAGTGCCGGTCCAAGCATCTGTGATGTGGATCCATCCGCAGGTCCCGCCGGAACAGAGGTGACGATTTACGGTGAGCGATTTGGGGATGAAGATGGTGATGTGACGTTCTATAACGAACAAGGTGCTGATGTCACAGCGAGTATTTGGGATGAAGAAGAGATTAGTAGTATTCCCGTTCCTGAGGATGCGGCCACGGGTCCTGTGTACGTGATCACTTCAGATGGATACGAGTCGAACTCGTTTACCTTTGCGGTTGGGAACTGTAATGAAGAAGCGGATTTGTGTTCCGATGGAGAAGTCTGTTGTCAGGATGGAACGTGCTCCACGTCTTGTACCGATGAGGTGGATGTTGAAGCGCATTATGCGTACTTGATTTCAACGGCAACAATTCCAAACGCACCTTCGGTGCTTGTGCAGTGTGATCTCGACGCAGACGTTGTCTCTCCGTCCCCATGGACGGGATGGAGCGATCCAGAGGATGTGTGCCTGAACAGTGCCGTGACAGCAACGTTTGACATGGCCATGGATACGGACACCCTCAATGCCTCGACTGTGACCGTGGAGCTTTGTGTGTTGGATGAAGAAGAGGATGATCCAGACGCAGATGCGGATACCACAGTTGATTCATGTGTGGAGTGGGAAGCGGTCACACCATCAGGATTCCCTACACCATCGAGCACAACGTTTACTTGGTACCCTCCACTGAACGATGCGCTTATCCCAATGTTTGAAGCAGATAGCTGGTATCGTGTCACCCTTTCAGGTGGCGGTGAAGATGGAGACATTCAGGCGTTTGATGATGACGCTTCAGATGCGATTGACGGAGCATACCTCGCAAATGATTTCGAGTGGGAATTTTGGACTTCTGCAAGCACAGATCCGTGCGATGTTGGGGATGTGATTTTGACCCCTTCTGAGTTCACGGCAACGACTGCGAATGAAGAAGTTGATTATCTGGCACAGCTTGTTGCCGCAAATGATGATTGTCAGATTCTTTCCTGCACGGGATATACGATCGTTTGGGATTCAGATGACGACAGAGCGGTCATTGATGACTTAGAGCCAGCGGCGGGAGAATGTACAAATGTTGTTCGTGCAGAAGAGGAAACACTCGCAGGGTACCCAGCGATTATTGAGTCAACTGTCTCAAATGCTGAGAATGATCCAAGTGACACAGCCGAGCTGACGATTGATTTTATCGACCCAGAAGTTGAAGAGTATTTTCCAGATTGCTCAACAGCGTGCGTGAATGCACTGCCATGGGCGTCGTTTAACACCGAAATGAATTGGGCAGACACGGTGAGCGTATCAACGGTCTCCTTGTTTGAGTGTGAAGATTCGCTTTGTGAACCTTCGGAATTAATCGGCTCATCACTTGCGACAAGTATTGATCGAGATGAAGCATTGAATCGCCTCGAAATTGTTCTTGCCAGCAATCTTTCTGCCAATACATGGTATCGGGTTATTCTTGACGCAGATGAGATCACGTCAACGTCAGGAGTCCCTCTCTCAGAGGCTGGATCAAACTACGGTTCTGCGGCCAATCAATACTACCAAGATAGTTTTTCATGGAAGTTTAAGACAAAGGATAGCGATATTAGTTGTGGCATTGATTCACTGCGTCTTTCTCCAGATGTTGCAGAGATGTCTTATGTAGGGGAGCGCGAGGAGTTTGATGCAACAGCCTATGGGGCGCCGGATGATTGTGATCCGAATGGACAAGCTCTCCAAGGGGGAGAGTACGAATGGGATGCATGGACAGCGGTGGATGATCCAAATAACTATGGTGCGGATACCGTCGTTGAAGAGGAAATTGTTGCGTACATGATTCAAAGTGGTTCCATTAAACTTACTAGTGAACTACCAGAATGGTGTTCAACGGCGTGTTTGAATATCGGTGCCCCAGTGACTTCGAATGATCCTGTCTGTGGCGATACGGCTACGGATTACGGAGAAGAATGTGACGATGGCAACACCTCAAACGGTGATGGGTGTTCTTCAGAGTGTCTCCTTGAGGGCTCAGATGCCTGTAGCTATGCCTGCTCAGATAGTGGAGAGACCTGTGCTGCGGATAGTGACTGCACAGAGACCTGCGACGACGGTGTCTGCTCGATCTCTGGTGACAGTTGTGCCACGGACGATGGAAGCGATTGTCCTTATTACTCAGGAAGCTGTGAAATTTCAGATAGTGCTTATTGCTGTGGTGATGGGGTCGTAGAGGCTGGGGTCGAGGAGTGCGATGATTTTGGATCAGAAAGTGGTGATGGGTGTTCCGCATCGTGTCTCAATGAAGGTTCTTCGTCCGTTGATGCCGTCTGTGGAGATAACACTGTGGATCAGGCGCCGGTGGCTGAAGTCGCTGGGGGTGAGGATTGCGACGATGGAAACACAACAAACGGTGATGGGTGTTCACGCCAATGTCTCTATGAAGGTGGGGTGGATATCGATGAAGTGTATGCGGTCTGTGGAGATGGCGACATTGATAATGGAGAAGACTGTGATCCAGGCGCTGCTGGTTTGGGGGATGACACGGATGGGTGTTCAGATGCCTGTTTGAATATCGGTACCACGCAATGTGTCTGGGTGTGCTCAGGCGACGGTTCAAGTTGCTCCTCTGACGCTGATTGCAGTTCTGGAGAAACATGTGGTGAGTACTCAGCGCCATGCTGTGGAAACAGCAGTATTGAAGACGGCGAAGATTGTGATGGGGGAGAAGATGGAGAAGATGGGTGTTCGGATGCCTGTCTCTCTTTAGGCTCATCTGCCTATTACGACACGGCTTCATACTGTGGAGATGGTGACGCGGACGGAACTGGCGAAGAATGTGATGCGGAAGCTACGTCGAGCCTTAACGTGGGTGCCTATGGTGTCGCACAAGTCGCCGAAGGAGCTCCATTGGAAGTGGCTGAAGAGACCGGATATGCAATCTCTGTGGTGACGGCTACTGCTGATGGTGTGAAGGGCGAAGCGATCTTACAACTTGAATGTTCTTGCGACACCAATGCCTCTTGCGGGGAAACTGATTTGGGATGTGGAACAAGCAACTGTTGCTTTGATCGGCCAGAAGTGACCGAAATTTACCCAGCAGAAAACGTGAGTGGTGGGGTTGGTGTTGGAGATGGGTATTGTCGAAACACCTCACTGTATATCGATTTCACTGCAGAGATGGATCTCTCATCCTTTGATCTTTCCGAGGATGAAGATGGCGATGGGGTGATCTCAGAAGACGAATTTGATGGTCGTGTCTTCATAGACCTCTCATCTGTGGATGGGTCAACGGTTTCCGCAGCAGAAGACTGCCCAACGGGGTACACCGCCTTGGCGCTCGGTCCTTCTGATGGAGGAGGAAGTCTCTTTGTGCGTGCCTGGAGCTGGGTACGAGATTTGGTGTTTGGATTGTTTGGTAGCGATGTTTCAGCGTCTTCGACCTACACCTGTTTACTGCCCGTTTCATTCGAATCACAAAGTCTCTCAGATGGTCAGCGTGTGTACTTGCGTTATCAACAACTCCTTGAGGAAGAAGCAATTTATCGCCTAGTGGTTTTGGGAGATGATGACGCAACGGATACCGTTCAAGAGGGTGCCCTTAGTGAATTCAATGTGCCGCTTTGTATCGGTAGCGTTTGTGAGTCTTCAGCAACCACACGTCAGTTCTACATCGGCGACGAGATTTGCGCCTTGGACGCGGTGAGTGTGGAGGATATTGGGAATGTGAATGCGGAGACGTATGAGTCCCTCAGTGAGGAACTCTTTACGCAAGACGAGGAAGAGCATGAATTTCTTGCGACTCCATTAACTTACCGCAGTTCTTCATCAAGTGTTGAAGAGATTTCTCCAATTTCGGGTCTGTACGAATGGGAGTGGAGTTGGGGATCTGAATACGAATCCACGGAGGATGATGATGTGGTTGAGATTGCCTCCGCAGATCTTGGAGACGACGCTGACGCAAATTTTACAGCCGTTGGAAATGATGGTGATGAAGCTGTGCTTGCCACAGCAACAGTGACCGTAGACGTCGTTTCTGAAACGTCAACAGAAGATGAGACGGTGACAGGTTCTCTCGATGTGTCCGCACTGCTTTGTGAAAATCCATGGCCTGCATTTGAAGATTTTCCTTTTGTTGAAACAGATGAACGTACGAATTTCTCCTTCTACTATTGTCGCGACGCAGGTGAAGATGGGACAGCAGACGATCTCCCAGCATTGGAAGATCCGATCGATGTCACCTCCTTAAGTTCCGCCAACATTTTGCAAGAGCTTATTTTCCGTGTGGAAGGAACCAGTGACGCCATTGGGGTGCGTGTGATTCCAAACGAGGGATATCTCTCACCAGAAGCTTGGGTGGAAGAGCAGTCATTTACGGGGTCATTCGCTGAGACAACACTCGACGGTTACCATGCGATTGAATCAGGAACGACGATCTATGCGGCTGCGGCGAACGTAGATGACGCCGATATTTATCCAAACATGTATATCGTTTCTTACAACGATAACGCCGAGGATGAAGCCTCAGCTATTTTCGATGAAATCTTAGAGAATTGGTCCTTTAACGCAAATGAAGTGGATGTTACGGACGTGAATCTGTGTGTTGTAAACGGGGATTATTACCTGAGTGAGAGTGGTAGTTATGTGTCTTGTACGTGGGATGGGGCATGTCTTGAAACGTGTTCAGAGAACGTCTGTACACTCTCTGGCGCCGAGTGTGCGTTAGATGAGGGATGTCCACTTTACGTTGATGAAGAACCAACGTGTGACGCAGAGAAAGGAATGTTGACGCGTGACATGAATCGCCTGACGGATCTCACGGATCTCATGACGATCTTGAATGATTATGGAGAAGACAATAGGCATTGTTCTGTGACCAAGGGGCAGTCCTGTCATACAGACGCTGAGTGTCCCGGAACGGAGACGTGTATCGAAGGCTACCCAACGGTCCAATCAGGAACGTTTGTCCCTGCTATTTCGAACTCGGTTTGGAGTTCATGGAATGCGGTGCTTGGAAATGATCTCGGGCAGGCATTGCCTGAGGATCCAGTGAACGCCTTTTATCACTGTGTAGAAGATGGTTACGATGCAGCATCTTGTTGGAATGGAGCCACAGGAACCTTTGTCTGTCCTGATAATTCCCATCTTTATGCATATCAAAGTGCTGGTGGCGAGGCTTACACGCTCTATGGAGTTCTTGAAAGTGATATTCAAGCAGGTTGGTATTACGACATCGACACCTCTTCGTCAGATGATGTGACACTTTCGATTGAATATCCAACCGATCATGCACCATCAACAGTGAATACAGGGTTTGCCGCCTCACCGACATTCTGTGATGGGAGTACTTGGGGGGACTCCACTATTTGTGGAGACGGGGTTCAGGGATCTGGTGAAGATTGTGAATTGGGAGATACGGATGTGTATGACTGCACAGATAGTTCAGGGGATCCAGGGCGTATCACGGTCAGTTGTTCCTCATCGTGCGATTGGTATGGGTCAGAATCAGCAGCCATTGCGGCCGCTGAGGCAAGTGGATCTGAATGTGTTCCGTACGAATGTGGAAACGGTGTTGTTGATGCTGGGGAACAATGTGACGATGGTGCAAACAACGGTACGTACGGATACTGCGGAGAGCTTTGTACCGTTGATTCAGGCTACTATTGCGGTGACGGCTACTTAGCAGGTGGGGAGGCTTGTGACTGTGGGGCGACAGGACTGTATGACTACAGCGACGGAACAGCTTCTGATTCTGATGATGATCCAGTTTCATGGGCAGGTATCTATAGTTGTGCTGTTTCAAACGGGCAATATGATGACGATATCACCACCAGCTGTGCCTTTGACTGCACAGCTCCAGGGCCAAGCTGTGGTGATGGGGAGCTAAACGGAGATGAAGCCTGTGATGGCGATTACGAGGAACATGAGGGTGGGCTCTGTAGTGATGGAGTAACCGCCTGTGACACAAATAGTGATTGCGATTCTGGAGTTTGTGGTGGCACAGTATCCACCGCTGCGTGCGGGTCGGGAGTTGTGTGTGAAAATGGTCCAAATCAGGGCATGGCATGTCCTCTTGGAACTGAATGTGGCACAGGCTACGACTGCTCATCCTTCGAGTACGATCTCTTCCGTTACCGCACTTGTGCAGACGATTGCAGTTGGCCAACGTGGTCTGCTTGTGTAGGTGGTGATCAAGTGTGTGGAAATGGAACACAGGAAGGGGACGAGGAATGTGACGACGGAAACGACTCGAACAATGACGAGTGTCTCAACACCTGTGAGTTAAACGTCTGCGGTGACGATTACGTTTATTCAGGTGTGGAGAGTTGTGATGATGGAACTGAAAACGGTGAGTTGTGTGAGGCTGGATACGAAGATACCTGCAATTATTGTAACGTCTCTTGTCAGTACAAGACGCGCTCTGGAGCGTATTGCGGAGACGGGGAGATTAACGGCGGTGAGGTTTGTGATGGGGGTGCAGTTGCCTATAGTTGTATTGATACCAGTACTGATGAGGTTGATGTAAGTGGGTCCTGTGATGCGACCGATAATGGAACCCAAGGGGATTGTTCCACGGGCTACACCTGTCGTTGGGTTGGAGTGTGTAATGGGGGAAATACGAACGGAGATCCATGTACCTTGCAGTATGTTGATGGTGTTGGTGTGACAGAACTTGAAACAGATGCAGACACAAATGGTTGTGATGGTGGTGCCTGTGTGGCGCCAACCTGCGGGGCGAACTGTGCGTCTCAATGTCCATTTACCTATGAGACAACAGGCCTCTTGATCCAGAGTGAGCTTTCAGGAGCGAGTCCAACAGATTCTCTCGATCTCTATAGTTACCAAAACAGCGATGGAGACACGCCTGACAATGCCGCCCTCTATATTCCAGCATGTTCTGTCGCAACACAGATCGCCGCAGACGTCTCAAATGAAGATGTGGAATTACCGAATGTGGACGTGGTGTTTGTGACGGATCTTTCTGGAAGCATGAATGATGCCCCAGGTGGTGGTACTACCAGAGCACCAAATAGACGCATTGATATCGTGGCAGAGTCCACCTCAGAAGCGATTGAAGATCTCTTTGACGTGTTTGATTCCGGAGGCTCGACGTTAAAGGTTGGTCTGGTGAGTTATCAGAATACTTCCGCAACCACAGATCAATCATTAAGCACAAATGAGTCCGCCCTGCTATCAATGGTTGAGGGGTATACAGACAGAGCATTGAACGGGACTCCAACAGCTGCGGGGGTGAGTCAGGGAATCTCGATCTTGAGCAGTGGTTCAGGTGATGTAAAGATCCTCATCCTCCTTTCAGATGGGTCTCCAAGTTATTATCTTGACGGAACCGGTTGTTCAAGTGCTTCTTATGCGTGGACAGCGGAGGTGGGAGGAGGATACTCAGCAAGTGGTGGAGCTGGATGTGCCGCTGAAGTACGTTATGATTCAAGCTTGATCGGGGGGAATGATCATATGGTTTTTTATTCAGCTGTTATTTCAAGTGACCCAAACCTGAAGGGATACATGGCTCATGAATCAAGCGAGGAATGTAATGGTGTCAATATGACGGATGCGACTGAATGTGGTTCAGGGGCCTATGCCTTTGCCGCAACCACAGAGGAAGAAATTAAAGAAATGTACGAGGCGATTGTGAATTCTATTTTGAACACGACCGTGTCTGTGACAGCGACAGATGGCAGTGGAGTGACCCACAGAACGACCGGACAGGTTGAGGTTGGGTCTGATACAACGATCCCATTCCCAACCGGGTTCGTGTGTGGATCAGCAAGTCAAACCATTCCACTACGAAATACCTACTACGGTTCAGGACCGATGAACTTCAGTAACTTTACGATGACCTATTGTCCGTACGAGTAAGACTCGTAACAAGCCTGTTGAATTATGGATCTCAACGATTACCCAACAACCTCCTCCACCCGTCAGCTCCCTTGGAAATGGATCGCTAGTATTGGAGGTGGGGTGGTGTTCCTGATCGTCCTTGTTGCGATTCTTTTTCGTATCTTTGGTTCAAGTGAGGCACTTAATCTCACGGTGATTCAAGAAGCGGATCGTGTGGCTCAGGCAGATACGCTCCTCAATATCTGTGAAGGATCCGAGAACGAAGCGCGTTGTTTAGAAGGGGCAAGCCAGGATGCGGCCGCCCTTACAGGGGACACGGATTATTGCCAAGATCTCGAAGGTGATGCCTATGATGATTGTGTCTGGGGGGTTGCGAGGGAAATGCTTGACGCAACACTGTGTGATGATTTGCAAAATACAGAGTACGTCATCGATTGTCAGGATTCGGTTTATCGAAAGTTGGCGTATTCAGGGCGTGACACATCTTACTGCGAACAGCTTTCAGATGCGGTTCAAGTAGAGGGGTGTATCGAGTCGATTGAAGGTGCACTGACGTTTGAATCCTGTGAGGCAGATGTTTCTGGAGCAGAGTACTGCGAATATCTCCGCGTGAAGGAACAGGCCGCAGCAGCTCAAGATCGATCGCTCTGTGGATCTCTCAGCGAAGAATACATTGTTAATTGTCGAGAGACTGTGCACATTGACGACGCAGATTTTGACGGTGTTGAGACTGAGCTCGAGATGTTCTATGGATCAGATCCCTATCTTGCTGATACGGATGGCGACGGGTACACAGACAAAGAAGAAATCGACGCTGGCTATAATCCAAACGGAGAGGGTAAACTAGAGTAAAGAGACCTCTCTAAGAGTCGCGATCTCATCGACTTTTAGAGAAGTCTCTAAATAAAATCATATGTTTGATGACGTCAAAAAAGAGCCCGAAGATATTTTTTCGGAAACAGATAAGTCTGCGCCACAGGTGACAGCCCCTACAGATCAGGTGTCTGCTCCCGCAGCTGCTAGAACCCCAATTCCAACCACGCCACAGGTGGTAGCGCAGGCTCCGTCTTCGTCCCAACCCACCGCTCCAGCTTCTTTCGTAGAGCCAAGGGTGGGAGTGCCGTGGAAAGCCATTTTGATCATCCTTTTGATTCTCGTGATTGTTGGTGTTGCGTTCTTTATTTCCTACCGCATTCTTTCGTCAAAGACACCTACCACACCTCTGTCACCCACAGAACTTGATGCTGAAGTGATGGAGGAGGAATCCGCTATAACGGAAGAAGAACCAGAGGAAGAAGCCGTTGTGGTGGAAGAAGAGGAGGAGAAGCCAGAGGTAGATCTGACAGATTCTGATAAAGATGGCTTGACAGATGAGGAAGAGAAAGAGATCGGTACAAGTCCACTGAGTGCAGACACAGACGGAGATGGTCTCTTCGACTATGAAGAGGTAAATACATGGGGAACAAATCCACTGAAGGCAGATACAGATGGTGATGGATTCGACGATGGGGACGAGGTCAGTAATGGATACGATCCAAATGGTGATGGAACACTACTTACAATTCCAACCAAGGAATAACGAATGGCAACGGAGCAACCAAAACAAGCTGTATCCAAAAAAGACACGAAGACCCCATTCGGTGCCCAGGTATTTTCGATGCCTGAACGCTATCGTCATGGAGCAGAAGCTTCCATGAAGGAGCCAGAGTCGGCAAAGAAGCCTCAGCCTCAGACAGCGGTGGCTCCTCCACTTCCTCCGAAGGCACCACCCAAGCCTCCTGTTGTGCAGCAGAATGTGAAGAAAAGACGAGGAGGGACAAAAATCCTTCTCTTCGTTGGTCTTTTAGTGATTCTTGTACTAGGTGTCGGTGGGTACTTCCTTGTTCAGTCTGTGCAGCCTGAGGAAGTTGTGATCGAACTAGAACCAGAGGAGGAGCCAGAGCAACCTGAAGAGGTGCCAGAAGAAGAACCAGAGGAGGAGCCAGAGCAACCTGAAGAGGTGCCAGAGGTTGATCCATTTGCCACAGAGGTTGTGCGCGGAACAGATTCGGATTCAGATGGGCTGACGGATGCGGAAGAAGAGTATGTCTACAATACAGACCCAAGGCTTCCAGACACAGATTCGGATGGATTCTTAGATGGGAATGAAGTGTTTCATCGTTATAACCCAAACGGGGAGGCAACAGGTGGAAATACATTGTTGGAATCAGGGGTAGCTGTCTCCTACAGCGGATCGGCTTACACGGTACTCTATAGCTTTTTATACCCAACGGTCTGGACGGTTGAGGAAGAAGGTGATGAGCTTGTGATCGACTCCAATCGAGGAGAAGGAATTCGAATCGGCTATGCGCGTAAAACAGCCGGGCTTTCTCTCGAGGATTGGGTTGAGATCAACATTAAGATTGAAGATCCAGTTGATGACGTGACAAAGAATGGTCTCGAGATGATTCTTTCTGAAAATACCCTGTTCGCTTACATTGATCTCGGAGATGCCGTGCTGACGCTTGAATACGATACGGGTACAAAGGCACGTGTCGATTACTTGCAGACGTTCAAGATGCTTTTGAACAGTATTGAAATCACAGGAGCTCAAGAGGTTGCTGCAACCACAGAGGAAACCACTGAGACAGAAGCGATTGAAGCCGAACCAATTGACGCAGGGGAAGAAGCACTATGATCCGTGCTGAATTGAATCAATCTAGGCTTCGTGGAGGACAACGTCTACCACTCGTTTTTGCTCAAAAGGCTTTAGGGGCATGTGCAAAGGAATTAAACGAGAAGAAACACAAACGCGTCTCAATCGCGTTTGTTTCTGAAAAAGAAATGCGCCGATTAAATAACGCCTATCGCGGGAAGGATACGGTTACAGATGTGCTTTCCTTTGCACTGGATGAGGATGGATTTATCGGAGAACTGATCCTCAGTTATGAACAGGCTGCGAGGCAGGCAAAACAGATGAATCACTCTGTTCGCACAGAAATAGGATTTCTGATCGTGCATGGGATCCTGCATCTCTATGGGTATGATCATGAGCAATCAGCTCAAGCAAAAAAAATGTTTGCTCGACAGGTGCGCATTCTTAAAACACTTGGTATTAATCCTGCACTATGATGAGCGTTAAGCAGTTGAAAGGTAGTGTGACACACGCAATTCACGGGGTGATCGTGGTCTTTCGTTCTGAGCAGAGTTTCCGAATTCAGGTCGTGGCTGCCGCCCTGGCCCTTATTGCATCAGTGTTCTTTCACATCACCAGCAATGAGTTCATTGTGGTCATCCTTTTGATAGGGGCGGTGCTCACACTCGAGATGATCAATAGTGTGTTTGAGCGTATTGTCGATGTGTTTAAGCCAAGGATTCACCCCATTGTCAAAGAAATCAAAGATATTATGGCGGCCGCCGTACTCATTACTTCTCTCATTGCTCTATTGGTGGGCATTGAGATTTTTGATGGCTACCTTGCGGCGCTTGTTTTAGGCTAGTTGAGCCGGTATACTGAAGGCATGATTGGACAAGGAGGTCCATATTTTATGAGTGAAGAAATTTTTACAGGACTTGATGTTGGCACCCATGCGGTTCGTGTTGCTGTGGGAAAGCTCGTTCCTTCCTCTGAGGGAGGCGAACAAATCCATATTATTGGGGCCGTTGAGGTTCCTTCTGCAGGGGTGAGCAAGGGAACCATCACCAACCTTGAGGATGCGGTTTCTTCTGTTTCACGAGCCCTTGAACAAGCGGAACGCATTACAGGCCTCCCGCTTAACAAGGCGTGGGTCGGCATTAACGGCAACCACATCATTTCTCAGGAATCAAGGGGTGTGGTCGGAGTTGGACGCAGTGATGGGGAGATTCGAGATGATGATGTTGAGCGCTCAATTGAGGCAGCTCGCACGGTCGCCACGCCTACCAATTATGAAATCATCCACGTGATCCCCAAAAGTTTTACGGTCGATGGGCAGCGGGGTGTAAAAGATCCTGTTGGGATGAACGGCATTCGGCTCGAGGTCGATGCGATTATCATCCAAGGACTCGGCTCTCAGATTAAAAATCTCACGAAGGCCGTGTATCGTACAGGACTTGATATTGAGGACCTGGTCTTTTCTATCCTTGCGACGTCAGAAGCGGTTGTCTCTGAGAGACAGAAGGAGCTCGGGGTTTGTGTGGTAAACATCGGTGCCTCCACAACAAATATGGTCGTGTATGAGGAGGGTGATGTGCTTCACACGGCCGTACTTCCGATTGGCTGTGATCATGTGACTCATGACCTTGCGATCGGACTCAAGACTTCTATCGATGTTGCTGAGCAGGTGAAGTTGCAATATGCCACCTGTTCTTCTGACACGATTTCTAAAAAAGATGAGATCAATTTAGCTGAGCTTGGGGCGCCTGAAGAAGAAATTGTTGGACGGAAGTTTGTAGCGGATGTTACCGAGGCACGCGTTCAAGAAATTTTTGAACATGTAGATAAAGAGCTGCAAAAGATCGATCGATCAGGGATGTTACCAGCAGGAGTCATTCTCACTGGGGGAGGAGCCAAACTTTCTGGAATCCTCCAAACGGCAAAGTCCACGATGCGACTCCCAGTATCGCTCGGAACTCCGATTGGCGTGACCTCCGTCATTGATCGCACCGGTGATCCCGCAATGAGTACCGCCATTGGACTCGTTTTATGGGGGTATCACATCAGAGGATCGGGGGGGTCCAGCAAGATTGGGAATCTATTTGGAAAGATGGGTGACATGAATAACGTTTTGGGTGGTTTAAAGAAATTATTCAACTCAATCAAGCCCTAGTAATCTACTGCTAAGCTTGGCAAAGAAAAGAAGGTGTGTATATCTTCTTTTTTTGTTGCTTGACAGTGACTATGCCAGTGCTAAAGTACTGAATGATTTTTGTGCTCAATCTAGCAAATTTTGAGCACTATAGTTGTTCAAGGGGGTGTATAATTTGATCACACTGAATACAAAAAGTATGGCTCAAGTAAAACCTGATATTGAAACGTTTGCCAAAATAAAAGTTGTTGGTATCGGTGGCGGTGGTGGAGCAGCTGTCAATCGGATGATCAGCGATAACATCAAGGGCGTTGAGTTTCTTGTGGTCAATACAGATGTTCAAGCGTTGAATCAAAATCTTGCAGCGAAAAAAATTCCTATTGGAAAGACCATTACACGTGGATTAGGGGCTGGGATGAATCCAGAGGTTGGATCACGGGCTGCAGAAGAAAATCAAAATGAAATTCGTGAAGCATTGGCAGGTTCTGACATGGTGTTCCTTACCTGTGGTCTTGGAGGAGGAACCGGAACGGGTGCTATTCCAGAAGTAGCGAAACTTGCCAAGGATATTGGTGCGCTGACTGTGGCAGTGGTGACAAAGCCCTTTACGTTCGAGGGCGCACAACGCAGGCGGATTGCCGATGAGGGGTTTGATCGACTGCTCCAGCATGTTGATGCAATCATCACCATTCCAAACGACCGTGTCCTCCAGATTATCGATAAGAAGACTTCCCTCATGGATGCCTTTACGGTCGTAGATGATGTGCTTCGACAAGGTGTTCAGGGAATTGCCGAACTCATCACTGTTCCTGGGCTCATCAACGTCGACTATGCTGACGTAAAGGCCATTATGGAAAATTCGGGTTCTGCTCTCATGGGAATTGGACGCGCAAGCGGAGAGAATCGGGCGGTTGAAGCCGCAAAGCAAGCGATCGCAAGTCCGCTCCTCGAGCTCTCTATTGATGGAGCAAAGGGCATCCTCTTCACGATTGCTGGGGGAAGCGATCTGGGGATGCACGAAGTGGCAGAGGCAGCAAAGGTCATCACAGGCTCAGCGGATGAAGATGCAAAGGTGATATTCGGTGCAAACCTTAACGAGGACATGAGTGAAGAGATACGGATTACGGTTGTGGCGACAGGGTTTGATTCTAGAGAGCGTCGAACAACTTCCCCAGGAGCTGTTGAGGTACAGGCGCAGGGGACATGGGCACCAAATAATTTCCTTCGTGTCCGTGAAGAAGACTCGAGTCGAGTGCAGAAGCCGAAGGTGAACTTCCAAGCCCCAGAACGCATGGAACCCTCACCAGCACCCGTCATGAAAGCACCGATGGCACAAAAGGCTCCAATGGCTCCAAGTAAACAAGAAGAAGATGAAATCGAGATCCCAGCCTTTATCCGTAAAAAGATGATGTAAACAAGCAGCCCTTCGGGGCTGTTTTTATCTCTCTTGTGGATCCAACCTATGATATAATGCAACTATTATTCTTGGATTTCGATACGGTTTATGCGATGCGCAGTTTGTAATCATAAGGATACAAGAGTTGTAGATTCTCGTGTTGCCTCCGATGGAGCCAGTGTAAGAAGGCGCCGTGAATGTGAGAAGTGTGGATTCCGATTTTCTACAAACGAAGAAATTGAACTCCTTGACTTAACGGTGATTAAGCGTGATGGACGTCGGGAAAATTATTCACGAGAGAAGCTTGTGAGAGGGTTGAGTAAAGCCCTTGAGAAACGCCCCTATACAGATCTAGCGTTTCAGAAACTTGTTCACAAGGTGGAGCGTGATATTCAAAAGAAACGTCGAGGTCAACTGACCACTGCAGAGCTTGGCGACATTGTCATGAAAAACCTGCGCACCTTCGACAAGGTGGCGTATATCCGCTTTGCCTCTGTCTACCGATCATTCGAAGACGTTGAGTCGTTTGAAGATGAGTTGCGAACATTAATTCGAAAGAATCGTCGTAAAACAACGCACAGTAAAACAAAAAAGAAAAAGAACTAGGTATGCTCGTGAAACCAACCTCCATTCAAACGTGGTTTGCTCTCTTTGTCGCAATCTCCGCCTTAATCGGAGCCATCACAGGTGCGGCCATGACGTTTGTCCTCACAGGAACATTTGGACTGCAATTTGGTTCCAGTGCTTCTGTTTCAGATGCTGTGATGGAATCAAGGATTGTGGAGTTGATTGAGGAAGAAAGTGCTACCATCGCCGTTGTTGAACGTGTCACCCCTGCGGTTGTGAGTATCATTGTAAAGAAAACGCGTGGTGAGCTCGTCGACGCTGGGTCGAGCTACTATTATTCCAGCCCCTTTTTAGATTCAGAAGGTTTAACAGACGAGGAATCAGCAGAGCTTATTGAGGTCAGCAGTGGAACGGGTTTTTTTGTCACAGAGGATGGATACCTCCTTACAAACCGTCATGTGGTTGATAGTGAGAATGCGACGCTCTTTGTTGTGACGAGTGATGACGAAGAACTTCCTGCCGAGCTTATCGATGTGGACCCCTTCCAAGACATTGCTGTTTTGAAGGTTGAGGGCGAGGGTTTCTCAACTGTCACACTCGCAGATTCAGACACGATTCGCATTGGCCAGACCGTGATTGCTATTGGAAACACCCTTTCGGAGTTTCGTAATACGGTCACAAAAGGCGTTGTGTCTGGAATTAACCGACGTGTGACCGCAGGGTTTTTTGTGAATGCAGAAGTTATTGAAGAGGCTATCCAAACAGATGCGGCCATCAACCCAGGGAACTCCGGTGGCCCCTTGATTAACTTACTCGGAGAGGTGATTGGGATTAACACAGCCGTGAGTTACCAAGGTGAGTCGATTGCCTTTGCGATCCCTATCAACGACGCCAAGCGAGCCATTGAAGACGTACGGGTGTATGGCCGGATTGTACGACCGTGGCTTGGTGTGCGGTATGTGCTCGTCGCTCCTGAGGATGTTGGGGATTTGGATATTGATTTTGATGTGGGAGCATTGGTGGTCGCTGGTGAACAACCAGGTGAGGTGGCTGTATTTGAAGGGTCACCGGCTGACCGTGCAGGGATTCATGAAGATGATGTTATAGTGGCTGTCGATCGTGTATTTCTTACAGAAGATGCAGCCCTTGCGGAGTTGCTTTCCGACTATCATCCAGAAGACAGTATTCTATTAACACTTTTACGCGACGGGGAGCTCGTTGAAATCGTCGTGACTTTAGATGAGTACCCAAGTGAGTTATGAAACGCACAAAAATAATCTGCACGATTGGACCGGCGAGTGAAAAGGTGACAACGCTCACCTCCATGATGAACGCTGGGATGGATGTTGCACGACTCAATTTTTCTCACGGGACGCATGCGGGACATAGGAAATTATTTCAAGCCGTGAACAAAGCAGCGAAGGAGGCTGGAAAGCATATCCCAATCATCGGAGATCTTCAGGGACCAAAAATTCGAGTAGGCAACCTTCCTGAGAAAGGGGTCGTCTTCAAGGCGGGGCAGACCGTTACATTTTCAACCGCACAAGACACATATAAAAACGACATCCTTCCTGTGACCTACAAGGGGCTTCACAAGGACGTCAAAAAAGGCGATCGTCTGCTCATTGATGATGGGCTTATTGGTGCGGTGGTTGAATCCGTGAAAGGTCAAAAAATTCAGGCAAAGATTATCGACGGTGGAGTTATAACCTCCCACAAAGGAATGAATTTTCCTGATTCAACCCTGCATGTTTCGGCTCTGACAGAGAAAGACAAAGCAGATGCGGTGTTTGCGGTGAATCTCGGTGTGGACTGGGTGGCGCTTTCGTTTGTGACGGAGGCAAAGGATGTGCTTGCCCTTAAGCGCCTCTTAAGGCGACACACACCGAAGGGCAAGATGCCGCCTCGGGTGATTGTCAAAATTGAAAAGCATGAGGCGATCGATCGCTTTAGTGAAATCTTAGACGCAACAGATGCGGTGATGATTGCTCGTGGAGATTTAGGTGTCGAGATTGCTGCAGAAGAGGTCCCTGTTCGTCAGAAAGAGATTACCGAAGCCGCTCGTCTCGCTGGGAAACCTGTGGTGGTTGCTACGCAGATGCTCGATTCCATGATCCGTAATCCACGGCCAACACGCGCAGAGGTTTCAGACGTGGCAAACGCTGTGTTTGATCATGCAGATGGCGTGATGCTTTCAGGCGAATCTGCGACGGGGAAGTATCCAAAGCAAGCCGTAAAGATGATGGCGGGTATCATCGAGGCGGCAGAGGAGTCGCCGTTTGATGACGTCCTTGTGGATACTACTCGACCATCTGACCAGCTCGAAACACTTGCGCATACCATTAAGCTCATGGCGAACAAGGGGGCCATTGATGCGGTCGTCCTTTCCTATGAACTCGCACCATGGGCGGAAGCGTCGTTGAAAATGCACCCAGAGGTTCCGCTCTATGTGGCTGCGAGAGACGAACGAGAGGCACGCCGGGTTGCCCTCAGATGGGGGGTGATACCTTTTGTTATGAAGACACAAAAGGAGACGACGTTTGTAAAACAATCAATCAAAAAATTGCGAGAAGCCCGCAAGATTAAAAAAGGCATGCACCTAGGGATGGTGCTAGGGGGCATTCATGGTGAGGGAATAGACCTTGTGATGGTTGACAAATGACGAAAAATGCTGTACTATCTTGCGTTGGCTCAAACCCCTTCACCAAGGAGCAGAGATGACAACAATGAACACAGTAGAGCGTCAAAGGGCGCTCGATGTGCTGGAAGAAAAGGTGAACCACGCACCTCGTCTCCAGGGTCATGTTTCCACAGCGATCCAGCAGCAGATTGCTGACCTTGTGGAGGCTGCGGATCTCCCAACGGAGGTGCCCTGGCCTGTCGGGTGCAGCTTCTCCTCGGACGGTGACATCGTCACTGTCCGCTACCCGAGCTGGGATGTGGGTGTAGGCTCCTCCTACATCATCAAGGTGGAAGAACTGGACGGGACTCAGGTCCCGTGTCAGCGGGGTACGGTAGGGACACGACTCAGTCTCCACCCAAGGGTGAAGACCCACGCTCCGATCGAGTGGTACACCAACCTGAGCCAGGATGGTGCAATCTGGGCAGTGGCCAGTGTGGACATGTCGATGCCGTCCGGACGTGTCCGTGACATCTTCTTCGACCATCCATCCCTCCTGCCGAGGGTGCTCGGCAAGATTGAGCTTCACCAGCTCTTCCCGCCGGAGCTGCTGCCACTGGTTGGTGGCGATGCGCTGCCAATGCAGTACGGCACCCGCGAGGAGGCACAAGCTGCCCGCACACGCCTCCAAGATGTCCTCGAAAACTGGTAGGACTTCACTCTCTCACGCACCCACACGCTGTGGGTGCTTTCGTTTCCTCAAAATCAGAAAACCCCGAGCGTTGTCTCGGGGTTTATTCGTATCCCGCCGAATGGCAGGTGGCTAGAGAGCCTTGGCGGCCTCGAGCATCGCCATCAGGCTTCCGAAGCTGCGCCAGTTGATGCGAGCCTTGTTCAAGGCGAGGACGGCGCGGCCGATGGCGAGGCGCTTGCCTCCCTCGACTGCCTGCCAGGTGTGAACACGCTCCTCCTTGGTGGCCTTGGGGTCACCGTTGTAGTGGAGGAGAGCCGTGCGACCCACCTCGTCGACACTGAGCCTCGTGAGGCTCTGGTCGGTCGTGAAGGTGGGCAGGGGGGGATCCTGCCGCGTGGGCTGGGACTGCGTGGTGGGCTGCTGTTGCAACTGGGACACTTCTGCTCCGAAGATGAGGGATGTCTGTGGGGGAGTGTTTGGTAGGAATCGCACCAGTCCCTCTTTACTAGCACGATAAAGCGATTCTAATGGAATCACTCCGTATTTGTCAATCAAAAAGAGGCTTTAGGACAGTTCCTAAAGCCTCTTCAATCTATGGATTAAGAAGTGTAGCGCTGATGTATTCGGTTGATGATGCGGGAGCGGGCATGAGTGGAATCATCATTCGACGTTCATAGGATCTCCCATCAATCCAGTAAATGACTGCTTTGTCGAGTATGAGCGAATTTTCGTTCCAGTCCAAAACTTCTGTGGGCTCGACAATCACATCAGCTTCACCAAACGTGTCGTCACTCAATAGGTCTGATTCAACAAATTGGTACGCCTCTTCCTGAAGGCCATAGAGGTACTCTGCCTCACCATCAAGTTGCCAGTAGCGCTTAGGTGTGGTCGCCGTGAGTTCCGTGTCAGATGCATACCAACGCTCACATGTGGGGTCAAGACAGGCTTGTAACACGAGGGTATATGTTGTGTTTGCCTCCAAGTCACCAATATCGAGACTGAATCGTTCGTGTTCGCCAGACTCTTTCTTTGACCATCCTGTTTCATGGTTAGTCATGGTGAGAAGAAAGTGATTGTACTCTTTTTCCGGTGCGGTCCATTCGATACGGAGGTAGCTGGACGAACCAATCAGCTCACCGTTCACTTCTTGTTCTCGGAAACCAGATGCTGTGAGGTTCATGGCTTGTGTTCCTTCGGCTTCCGTATAGATTTCCGTGTGGAAACGATCAGAGGTGTTCACACGACCTCTTATCTGCCAAGCCATTGCAATGACGAGAAGAATGACCACGATGGCAATAATGCGTATGTATTTCATAGAATTTTATTCACGTGGAATCTTAACATAGTCTTTTAAAAAAGCTACTTGCAGTATTTTTGAAGTGTGCTACGCTTTAATCACTATGAAATTCCAGCTCGTACAGTGTAACTGGTGGAACAGCCTCTCCTAGAAGGCTGGATTTTTGTCTTAGACATCAAACCACTCCGGCCTTCCGGAGTGGTTTTTGTTTAGGTGCAACTCAATCGTTGGGTTTCACCGCTGGAAAAACACTATACAGGAGAGAGTCATGTACGAGAATGAATGGGGTAACTGGAGCCATGAGCCGACGGCCATCAAGCATCAGGTGCACTATGGCTTCGAGTTGACCAGGCTCGAGGAGCTTGTCGAGGTAACGGCTGCAGCCTTGCATCGGTCCGTGGACCAGGTGCTCATCGACGATGTGGCTGCCCATGAGCGTGAAGCGGAATCGGTGCTGACCATGCGCCACGACGGTAAGCTGATCGGGTTCATGCTGCTGACATTCCCGCTGATGGATACGGTCTACATCGCCGGTACAATGATCATCCCTTCGTTCCAGGGATGTGGTCTCAAGCGGATGGCCACCGCTGGTCTGATGTATGAGGTGCCAGGCATGCGATTCTTCGCAGGGCGGACGCAGTCGTCCATTGTGTGGGCGAGTGTGGCCGGTAGTGCGAGTCAGGTGTTGCCCAACCCTGATGGTGGTCGAGTCGATCAGGAGCTCATCGACACGCGTGCAGCGCTGGTTCAGGTGCTGAACATGGACGGAGTGATCCATAAGGGTTTCTACGGTGGGCCGCTCTACGGTGAGAAGCCCATGCACCGGGATGGCAATGTCCAGGCTTGGTGGGATACGTTCTGTGACTTCGAGCGCGGGGACGCCGTGCTCTACGTTGCAAGGATGTAACAAAAAAAGGCGCACGCAGCGCCTTTTTCTTATGGAGACCTCTGCAAAAGCCCTCTTTCGCGCCAGACCCGCCATAAGCGGCTACGACGTGGTGAAAAAAGTTTCAAAATAGCTCTGCTATTCTTCAACTTTTTTCACCACGTCTCGCTCGCTTCTGGCAAGTCTGTCATCGAAATGGACTTCTGCAGAAGTCTCTATGATCTTAGTTTCCAACCGATTTTGAAGAGATGTATCACGATCACAAACAGGATGAGACAGGCTGCTCCAAGACCTATGGCCCCATAGAGCAAGTTGCTTTCGGAGTATCCGATCATGGAGTAACGGATTCCGTCGACCATGTAGAAGATTGGGTTTAATTTTACGAGCCAGTGAATCTTTTCTGGGAGCATGTCGATACTATTGAATACGCCACCGACGTAGATGAGTGGAGTGATGATGAAGGTCTGGAGCATGTTGAGCTGTTCCATTTTTTCTGCCCAGAGCCCGATCAAGAGTCCGATGAGAGCGAAGAGAATCGCCACGACGAGAATATAAAAGAAGAACAGAGGGACGTTGGCGAAGGTGGCGTCGGTGAAGAGGACGGCGATCGCATAGACACCCGCACTCACAACAATGGCTCGCGTCGTTGCTCCGATGATGTAGCCGAGCACAATTTCCGTATAGGAAAGAGGGGAGGCAAGCATCTCGGTAATGGTCTTGGTCCATCGGTGGAAGAAGAGTGAAAATGCACTTTGTCCGTAGGCGCCAAAGATCAGTTGCATCATCAGGATGCCAGGGAAGACGAAATCGATGTAATCAATGCTCTCAAGAAAATCGATACGTTCTCCGATAATCACGCCGAACACCAGGATATAGAGTGTGGCTGAGATCCACGGTGAGATCATGGTTTGTACGGGGATACGGAGGAATCGTTGTACCTCACGCTTGGTCACGGCTCCGAGTCGAATCATGTTCATACCTTTGCTTCCTTTGTGAGTTTAAGGTACGTCTCCTCTAGTGTATTGCCGTTTTGTGTGAACTCAGCCTTTGTCATGTCAGCAATAAGTTTTCCCTTGTGAATAACAGCCACGCGATCACAAAGCTTCTCAACTTCTTCTAGGTAGTGAGACGTTAAAATGATTGTCTTGCCTTGTCCATGGAGTGTCCGGAGGTATTCCCAAAGAGCGAGACGTTGTTCAACATCGATGCCAGCGGAAGGTTCATCAAGAATCAATACATCTGGGTTGTGCATGAGTGCGCGTGCTAGCATGTAGCGACGCTTGTATCCACCTGAAAGTTCCTGAAACGCCTTACCTCGAAATTCCTCAAGCCCAAGAAGTTTAAAGAGTTCATTGATGCGTTCCTTGCGTTTTTCCTTTGGCATGCCGAAGTACCCACCGACGTAGTCGAGACTATGTTCAATTTTCGCAAAAATATCCACATTAAAGTCTTGGGGAGAAAGTCCGACGGCGTCACGTGCCTGTTGGTACTCTGCTTGAACGTCGTGACCCATGACCGTAATGTTCCCTTCGGTGATCTTGGCGACTCCCGTAGTGCAGTGAATTGTTGTAGATTTTCCAGCTCCGTTTTGTCCTAAAAGACCAAAGAACTCTCCACGCTTCACGGTGAGAGAAAGATTATCCACAGCGGTTTTATCTTTGTATTGCTTTGTAAGGTTTTTGATTTCAAGTGCGTACATACGGCCAGAATGATATCACAAAACCCGACCTAGTCCCCCCAAGTCGGGTTTTTGTTGAACGACTACTTTCTCAATCTGAGCGAATTCAGGACGACGGAGACTGAGGAGAAGGCCATGGCTCCTGAGGCGATGATGGGGTTTAGGAATCCAAGGGCTGCGAGCGGTACGGCAGCGATGTTGTAGAAGAAGGCCCAGAAAAGATTTTGTTTGATGACGGTGTAGGTTCTGTTTGCGAGGTCTATGGCCACCGGAATTTTTTCTGGCCCACCACCGACGAGCACGATTTGTCCCGCTTCAATCGCAATGTCTGTGCCAGTCCCTACAGCAATACCAAGATCTGCTTGTGTGATCGCAGGGGCATCGTTGATCCCGTCCCCGACAAAGGCGACCCGCTTACCTTGCTGTTGTCTGTCTTTAACAAGCTGGAGTTTTTGTTCAGGTAGAACTTCTGCTTCGAAGGAGGTGATGCCGAGTTTCTCGGCGATGGCTTCAGCAGTTTTTGTGTGATCCCCTGTGATCATCACGACCTCAAGTCCATTCTTTTCAAGCAGGGCAACCGTTTCAGCCGCACCTTGCTTTGGAGCATCTGCAATGGCAATGACGCCGATCACCTGATTGTCACGTGTGACCACAACCGTCGTCTTGGCTTCGTTCTGAAGTCGAGAGATGTGTGCGTTTTGTTCTGGCAACAGGTGTGCTTCCATCATGCGTGGACTTCCGACGGAGATGATCTTTCCACTCACGCTGCCTTGGATTCCTTTTCCGGTGATGGATTCAACATTGGATACGGAATCAAGTACGAGTTTCTTTTCCTTGCTCGCATTTATAATCGCTTGGGCAAGAGGATGTTCTGAGTGTGTCTCAATTGCGGCGGCCAAGGAGAGGACTTCCTCCTCAGAGACACCAAAGGCAACGAGGTCCGTCACAAGAGGTTTTCCTTCCGTCAGTGTTCCTGTTTTGTCGAACATGATCACGTCCAGATTACGTCCGCGTTCAAGGGCCTCACCGTTCTTGATCAAGATTCCTTCCTTGGCTCCACGACCTGTTCCAACCAAAATGGCGGTTGGGGTGGCAAGGCCTAGGGCACAGGGGCAGGCGATCACGAGCACAGCCACCGCAGGGAGCAAGGAGGCCGTCACATCACCTGTCACGACCATCCAAACCACAAAGGTTAGTAAAGCGATCCCGATGACAATCGGAACAAAGATGCCGGCGATCTTATCAACAAGTTTTTGAATCGGAGCTTTGTTCTGTTGTGCATCTTTCACGAGTTGCGCAATTTGTGCGAGCACAGAATCTCCGGCGAGTTTTTCGATTCGGATCGTGAGCGAACCTTGTTGGTTGACCGTCGCTCCATAGATCGTATCACCGACCTTTTTGCCGACGGGGAGACTCTCACCGGTCAGCATGGACTCATCAACCGAGGAAGCACCTTCCATGATGGTTCCATCAAGAGGAACCTTTTCACCTGGCTTCACGAGGACACGATCACCAACGTTTAGCTCGTCTACATCGACTTCATCGATCTCACCTGTGCTTGAGAGTCGGTGTGCACGCTTAGCCCCAAGCTCAAGGAGCTTCATCACGGCTTCACTGGCTTTTCCTTTGCTCGTTGCTTCTAAGTAACGACCAAGCAGAATAAAGACCGTAATAATTGCCGCTGTTTCGAAGTAGAGCTCGCCACCTACAAACAGCTGCCACCAACTAAAGGCAAGGGCGACAAGTGTTCCCATCGAGATGAGGGTATCCATGCCAGCTTGAAACCGTTTCGCCTGCTTGAACGCTGTGCGATGAAATTCCATGCCGGGCCACAAGACAACAATGCTTGCGAGAATACCTTGAATCCATCCAGAGAGACTCATGCCCGCCACGCTTCCAGGAAGCTCAATCATGAACATCGCAAGGATGAATGCGGGAATCCCAAAGAGGGCGGCGATAAGCGTTTTCGTTTTTGCTGCTCTCGTGCCTCCTTGCATGTGCTCATGGGCATTGTGTTGTGTGTGTGCCGTTGCTTCGGGTTTGATCGAATACCCTTCATCTTTGATGACCTTGTGGAGATCCTCCTCTGAGAGTTTGGATTCATCAAATTCCACCTGTGCTTCTGCGAGCGCATAGTTGACGTTTGCGGAGTGGACCCCTGATTTTTTGCCGAGGGAACCTTCGATCTTTACTGCGCATGACGCACAATGCATCCCCTCAATACCGAATTGAATTTTTTTCATAGATTTGTATTTCGGGGAGCCATCGGCAAATGAACTTGTGAGATCGGCTGATACGTATTAAGCCGACTCAAAGTTGTTGCCTCAGTCTCCCCTCAAGTAAGGTTTATTCTTACAATGTTTCCTGTGGAATAACGTACATGGTTCCGCGAATCATTCCCATTGAACAACTATAAGTGAATCGTCCGGTTTGTGTTGGGGTGAATGTGACCGTGTTCGACCCGGGATCTAGGTGAGTATTGATTCCAAACTCTCTCATGATGAGTGAGTCTGCACAGCCCATAAAGTCCGCACCAAAGATTTCCCATCGCACAGGAATGCCCTCAACAACGGTGAGCTCATCTGGGATGTAGAGTCCACGCTCACTCACCTCCATCTGAATGAGTTGCTCACCACCGACCATGGTGGGAGCTGATGCATCTACTGTATAGCTTTGCCCCGTAAAGGCGAAGGGGTGCCAGTCAAGGAGAGCAAAGCTGTTTTGGACATTGCTGATGCCGAGGGTGATCACAAGGACACCGGCAACAGCCGTAATTTTTTTGAGGCGTTCACCCGTTGCGGAGGAAGTGATTGCACCGATTCCGAGGAGGGCAGGGAGGGTGCCGAGGGCGAACACTCCCATGAGAAGCGCAGAGGATTTCATGTCGCCAAGGGAGAGAGCGTAGAGCTGCATGGCTTGGGTGAAGCCGCAGGGGAGGAAAAAGGTGAGTGCTCCAAGGGCAAATGGAACATGCGGATGATGAGAAGTACTGAGGTCGTGGATTTTGTGTGTGAGCCACTTGGGTGGACGAATCACAGAAACTCCTCTTGGAACGATGCCAAGGAGGTTCACCCCAAGCCCGATCATGAGGAGGGCAACGATCAAGATGAGGAGACCATTGAAGCCAATGGAAAGCTGGATGAGCGATCCAACAAGTCCAATGATGGCGCCGAAAAAGAGAAATCCAATGAGACGACCTGCATTGAAGAGAATGTGTGGGCGCATGCGCTCACGGAGACTCTTGTTCTGATTTTGCTTTGCTGAGGAGGCAGAGACAGCGACGAGTAACCCCCCAAGGACAGCTGTGCAGGAGGAGACGGAGGCAATCAGACCAATCAGAAAGACACCTGCAAGACCCTTTCCTCCGTCAATGGTTGGACTGTATGTGAGGAAACCAGCCTTGCTTAAGATGAAATAGGTGAGCGCAACAATTCCGACAATGGTTGCGATGCGTCCCCAGTTCCAAGGTTGAGGCGGAAGTTCCTTTTCCTTCTTAGAAAACTGATACCCATGGGTGCCAAGAAGAGATTCAAGTTGCGCCGCATGGATTGGGTGCCCCTTTTTCATCGTGATCGCGACAACACCTTTTGCGTGCGAGACATCAACGCCAAGGACACCATCCAACTCACGAACTTCCCGTTCAATCACCACTTCACAGCTTGTACAGGTTGTTCCCTTCACATGGAA
>PFWU01000037.1 GCA_002791295.1 Candidatus Uhrbacteria bacterium CG_4_9_14_3_um_filter_50_9 | reverse complement strand
GGAATTGATGTAGTGAAAAAACTTCATGGACTTAACTTTACCGTTGAGATGGAGACGGGTACTGGAAAGACGTATGTCTACACCAAGGCGATGTTTGAGTTGAATAAACTTTACGGCTGGAACAAGTTCATCATCATGGTGCCCAGTATTGCTATTCGCGAGGGTGTCCATAAGTCACTTCAGATTACTGCAGACCATTTTCAACAAGAATACGGCAAGAAGCTTCGATACTTTATTTACGATACTAAAAATAAGTCGAACCTTACGAACATTAAAAACTTTGCACAGACTGGGAACATCGAGGTGATTATCATGAACTATCAGGCTTTTGGTCGAAAAAGTAAGGATGCACTCAAAATGTATCAAAAACTTGATGAGCTTCAGAGCGAAAGGCCGATTGATATTATCAAGCGCGCACGCCCTATTTTGATTATTGACGAACCTCAACGGTTTGGAAAAACGGCTAACAAAATGTTGGCAGAGTTTAATCCATTGATTGTCACTCGATATTCTGCAACACACAAGAAGGACGAGGAATACAACAAAATTTATCGACTTGATGCGATTGATGCGTATAATCAAAAACTCGTAAAGAAGATCAAGGTAAAAGGGATTGAGGTGAAAGGGAATTCAGGTACGAATAGTTATGTGTTTCTTGATCGCATCCACGTGAGTGACAAGAGTTATCCTACTGCTACCATCCAGATGGAGTTTGAACAGAAACAGGGAGCTGGGATAAAAAAAGTATTGAAACGGGTGAAAGAGAAAGATAATCTTTTCGACCTCTCCGGTGGTTTAGCTCAGTACAAAAACCAATTTGTTGTAAGTGAGATTAATGCCAACACCAACACGATCAAATTTCTAAATGGTATTGAACTGCAGGTTGGGCAGGTACTTGGTGACATTGACGAGCTTCATGTGCGTACGATTCAAATTCGCGAGGCGATTGCTTCGCATCTTGAAAAAGAGCGAGCATTGTTTGATAAAGGAATAAAGGTTTTGACGCTGTTCTTCATTGACGAAGTGGCAAAGTATCGTGCGTATGATGATAAAGGCAATCAAGTTAAGGCGGTCTATGAAGAGATTTTTGAACGTGAATACAAAGAGGCCACGGCGCAATTAGAGTTTTTTAGTGACGAGTATCGAACATATATTGATAAGCATCCTGTTGGCAGAATACACAAGGGATACTTCTCGATCGATAAAAAAGATCGGGCAATTGATTCACAAGAAAAGCGAGGGGAAAATGGGAGTGATGACGTTGCAGCGTATGACCTTATTATGAAGGATAAGGAGAGGTTACTTTCTTTTGAAGAACCCACTCGGTTTATTTTCTCGCACTCCGCACTTCGTGAGGGATGGGACAATCCGAATATTTTTCAGATTTGTACGCTCAAACATGCGCAAGCAGAAATGAGTAAGCGTCAGGAAATTGGTCGGGGGCTTCGCATAGCAGTCAATAGTAATGGAGACCGCATGGACACAGATGCTCTTGAACACGAATTTTTCGATATTAATACGCTTACCGTGATAGCGAGTGAATCCTATGATGAGTTCGCAAAGCAGTTACAGAAGGAGATTTTAAGCTCACTTTCAAACCGCCCAACGATTTTGGAGGTTGATGTTCTAAAAGATCGAGTGATGAAGAACAAGGACGGGGATGAGTTTGTTTTCACTAGTACCAAGGCCATGGATCTCATCTCTGATTTTAAGGCAAAAGGGTATCTCGATGCTGATTACAAAGTTACTAACACGCTTGTTTCAGCAATTGAAAGCAGTACGCTTGAAGTTGCTGAGGAGTTGAAACCATTTGTTAGTGAGCTTAGTGAGCTAGTTATGAAGATTCATGCTACGGCCACCTACAGTGCTTCTGATGATGACCGAGTTGATAATGTTGATTTACGCCACGTGACACCCAATGAAAACTTTGCCAAGAAAGAGTTTCAAGATCTCTGGAGTAAGATCAAGGTCAAGACCGTCTATGACGTATCGTTTGATACACAGGAGCTGATCAAAAGCAGCATCTCTGCCATCGACGCAGACTTAGCAGTTCAACAAGTAACTATTCGTATTACGGAAGGTGAGCAAGTAGATGAACTTAGTCAGGACAAGCTCGCTACCGGCGATTCACTGAAACGAGGAAAAAGTGTTTTTGAAAAAGCCGGTAACCTCCTAGGAACAGTTCGTTATGATCTGATAAAGGAAGTTGCAAAAGATACGAATTGTACACGTCAGACTATCGCCACGATTCTTCAAAAAATATCTCCAGAGAAATTTGTACTGTTCAAAGTAAATCCTGAACATTTTATTCGCGAAGTTTCACGCTTCATCAATGAGCAGAAGGCATCCATGCTCATCAACAAAATTGTTTACCGTAAAACAGACCAAACATACGATACGGATATCTTCACTATAAACAATTTGAAGGGATCATTAGATAAGGACGTGTTGGAGGTGAAGAAGCATATCTATCAGTATGTAAAGACAGATTCAGCCGTAGAACGTGTATTTGCGAGAGAACTTGATAACGAAGGTAGTCCAATTCTTGTCTTTGCCAAGCTTCCAAGCGACTTTAAGATAGATACTCCAGTTGGTAATTATAATCCTGACTGGGCCATCGTCTTTGATGAGGCAGATGTAAAGCATATTTACTTTATCGCAGAAACAAAGGGAAGCATGAGTACCATGCAGCTTAAAAAGATTGAGCAAAAAAAGATTGAATACGCAAAAAAGCACTTTGAGCTTCTTGCTCAAGAATCAGAGACACAAGTTAAATACGATGTAGTTGATAATTACGAAAGTCTGTTAAACAAGGTGATGCGGTGAGTGTGGGAAACTTGAACACCAACTAGTACGATTTTGATTGATTTATTGACCAGTCCTCAGTATCTACATCTGCAATATATGAGCTTTTTTTCAAGAAGAAATGAATACATTGTCGAATACTCTGGACATGAGGAGGTTTCAGGTCGATTTCGAGAAAGATTGATTGCTTTGCTCAATAAATATGTAGGTCAAAATAGTAGTTATTATTCTCATACTAAGCCGTGGCATATAAAACCCAGTGTTTTTACATACGAGATCCAAAAAGAATTTCCAGGTAGAGATCCTCTGCAGATTATTGCGGATGGACTTTTTCACGAAGTATTTACTGTTGTAGAAATTTTCTTAGTGCTTTCAAGAGGGATTTATAGTACACGTAGTGAAAGTGCTTTTATTGATGTATATCAAGCTTTCCAACTTTCGGGTTCTGTTTATAAGATCAATTCTTCATTTGAGATAGAGCTCCAAATAGAAGAAGAGTCAGCTAAGCAAATAGAGTCAATCAAACCAATCCTTGCGCCTTACCCAGAGTTTTCGGAGCGTTTCTTTCAAGCAGTTGGCAATTTAGTTGGTCGTAGAGCAAAACCGGAAGATGTAGTCAAAGATGTTTTTGTTGCATCCGAAGGATATCTTAAAACAGTAACAGCAACTTCTCGTTTCGGAGATGCGGTAAAAAAACTGTCGAAGGAGGGGTTGATAAATAAGGAACAGAAAAAAGTTTTAGAAGCATTGCACGAATTTCGTTCTGATGCAGACGGAGCCGGTCATGCAGGTAATTCTTCAACACCAAATGAGGAATCAACTCTTTGGTTTCTTGACACAATGATCGCTCAGTTGAGAATGGTAAATAAAGCCGTATCTAGATCCTGAACCTTATCGGGCTCAGGTTAGAGTAAAAAAATCAGCCCCAATCACATCTTAATTTTAAACCCGCGCTTTGTAGCGCGGGTTTTGGATACTCTAGGTTCGGTCGCCTTTTAGGTTCTTGTCATTTCCTCTCATAAACTCCGGGGCAAGCCCTGACATTCTAGACTTTCATGAGGTGAGGCCCGAGGCTCTACCTAGTTCGTTGAGTAGCCTATTTTTTGCGTCGTTTTGGCGCTGCTTGGGATAGAGCACTACCAGCAGCAACTTTGCTGTGTTTTCCTGTGCTCTTACTCCTCAAAACCTTTGACGCAGATTTTGCTGCCTTCGGTGAGGTCCTTCTTTGGTTTGCCATAAATTTGTTCTGGCACACTACGTCCGGCCGACATACCGGGTGCATTAATTTGCCCAATAAGTTTATCAGGTTTTTAGTTTCTTGATAGGTTTTTAAGGGGTCAGGTCTCACCTCGCAAGCTTTCGATACAAACAAATGGATCTCACTTCCCCCTCATCGGATTTTTGAAGTTGACTCTTTTTTTCGACTCTGGCACAGTCTCTTTAGATATGAAGAAGCGTTTTTCTCAATTTGTACCGGCACCGAAGCTTTCCATGGCGGACAGCTTCGTTTGGCGTTTCTAATCGTTTACTCGAAAAGACACACAGAGCTGGTCGTCATGGTGACGGCCAGTTTTTCGTTCCAGCAACGGAGTCGTCGTGTCTGCTTCAACGTACCGTGTCGTTCTGATCGCCGATCAGCTCGATCCGAGCGAGCTCGTCCAGAAGCTCGTCCAGGCGGGCCTCAAGCCCAGTGACATTCACCTCTCACGTGACCAGGCGAGCCCGGAACTGGTGACTCGTGGCGTTCACTTCGATGTCCCCTCGGGAGTGCTCTCTGTGCAGAGCCTCGCGCAGGGTCAGACGCCGAAGCGGTCGTCGTGTGGGAACTGTACGTGTGCGACGTGCTGGCCCGCGGATGCGCGTGTGCCCTAGGCCTTCGCGCTTCTCCCCGTCCTACTCGGACGGGTTTTTTGTTGGTTTACAATAGGTTGACAATAGAGGTTTTTTAGTTTACAATACAGTTACAATATGAGTGTTGAATTTACAAAAATAAAAGACTTTGTTGAAAAACATGGGCAGATTCAGTCGCAGAATGTGGCTGATATGTTTTCTATTTCTCGTCAGGCGGCTCAGCGAAAGCTTCAGCAATTGGTTGTGGATGGGACGTTGGTGAAGGTTGGGAAAACGCGCGGTGTGCGATATGTGGTCCCTCCCAAACTCGATGATGGCCAGCCTGCGTACACACGAACGCTTGTGAACAAGCGCCTTCAAGAGCATGAAGTGCTGGAAGATGTGTTTGCACAGCTTCCGGTGCTACGTGGGCTTCCGGAGAATGTACAGAGTATTTTTCGCTATGCGTTTTCCGAGATGCTTAATAATGCCATCGATCACTCGGGTTCATCCAAGATCGATGTGCGCGTTGACCTTCCGCCAGCGGGTCTCGTGTTTGAAATTCGAGATTTTGGGATTGGGGTGTTTCGAAATGTTATGAAGAAGTTTGGGTTGGCATCAGAAACCGAGGCGGTTGGGGAGCTTATGAAAGGAAAGACAACGACGCAGCCACAGGCGCATTCTGGGGAAGGCATTTTCTTTACCTCTAAAATTGCCGACACGTTTCAATTGGAAAGTTTTGGGCAAGCCCTCACGGTGGCGAACACAATCCCGGATGTCTTTTTCCGTCTGTTAGATACGAAGGTAAAGGGAACACGGGTTCGGTTCATCATTCAATCACGATCTTCCAAGCATCTCATTGATGTGTTTCGGGAATACGAATCACAGGACGGGGAGCATGATTTTGATAAGACGAAAATTCACGTGAAGCTGTTTACCTACGGAACCGTGCATGTGTCCCGTTCACAAGCAAAACGCATTTTGGAGCATCTTCCTGAGCGGTTTACGCATGTGATTCTGGATTTCGATTCCGTTCCTGTGATCGGACAAGCATTCGCCGACGAAGTGTTCCGTGTCTTCCAAAGGAAACATCCACATGTGATCATTGAAGCGACCAACACGAACGAAGCCGTTCAGTTCATGATCGACCGAGTTGCGACCTAATAGCATGACGTGTAAAAGGGTCAGGTCACGGGTCTGCGCTCCATACCTCACAGATCCCGTACTCACAGTCAAAGAAATTATCCTAAGCGTATAAGCGATTCTCTCCTATGCCCAACAAAGAAGAAAACGAACTCACGAAAGCTCAAAAGGTTGTTCGGAAGAAAATCATCGAATTCATGTCCGCAGCGTTTGCGCTCGTGGCTGCGCTTGCGTGGAATGAGGCGATCAAGGCGCTCATTGATGCCTTTATTCCAGAGGCGAATGGGGTGTTGGCGAAGTTGATCTACGCGGTTTGCATTACGGTACTCGTAGCGCTCGTCCTGTATTTTTTTGAGCGATCAACAAGTGAAGTGGAAAAGAAATAGCAAGAATGTGTCGATCAATACCCGTGCGAAAATTTGGCTTTACTCGAGCGAGCATGCGTCTTGGTATTTTGTGACGCTTTCAACGGCGAGTGCGGGGAACCTGTTGAAGCAGGCGAAGAAGCAGAGAAGAGGGTGGGGGTCGATTCCGGTAGTGGTGACGATGGGCAAGAGTGTGTGGAAGACATCGGTGTTTCCAAACGCCGATGCAGGAGGATACATTCTTCCCGTCAAAGCGAAGGTGCGCAAAGCAGAAGGGATCGAGCACGGTGACACGATTTCATTCACCCTCGAATTCGATGCGTTCCGTTAATCTCTCCAATGAGGGATTTTTATTTGATGTTTGACGAGATTTAATGTTTTCTTTACGATAGATGGGTATGCAGATGAGATTCACACAAGGAATTTCCTCAAGCTCCGCTGACTCACTGCGGGGCTAGTTTACATACATAACAAATCGCAAACAGATGACCCCGCTCGGGGTCTTTTTGTTATGAGGAAAAACCGCCGGCTTTAGCCGGCGTGTGCGTTTAACGGCGTAGCCCTT
>PFWU01000007.1 GCA_002791295.1 Candidatus Uhrbacteria bacterium CG_4_9_14_3_um_filter_50_9 | reverse complement strand
TGGTCAGGACCACTTCAACAGTCGAGATACTGGAAAAGTTGGCCGACGCAAGAAGCGCGACAACACCATGTCCAAGGCACACGCCAAGGCCATTCAAACATTAATCCCAAAGAAGTAATATGCCACGCGTCAAACGAGGTACACAACACGTCAAGCGCCGCAAGAGTCTTCTCGCGAAAACAAAGGGGATGATGTGGGGGCGCAAGTCAAAGATCCGTCTCGCGCGTCCAGCAATGCTCAAGGCAGGTGTGAACGCCTACCGTGATCGTCGCAACAAAAAGCGTAGCTTCCGTCGCCTCTGGGCCATCCGCATCAATGCGGCTGTACGCCCACTTGGACTCAGCTATAGTCGTTTCATCGATGGGCTGAAGAAAGCAAACATCACATTGGATCGCAAGACTCTCTCTACTCTAGCGAAAGATCACCCTGCTGTATTCGAGAAAGTAGTCGAAAAGATCAAGTAAAAAAACACGCCTTACGAGGCGTGTTTTTGTGTGTAATAGATTGACAGAGTCGTCAAGCACTGACATACTTTTCGGCGCTCTGTGTTCAGCCGCAGTGGAAGGAACCGTACAATGAGGTCTAGGATTCAACAAATGATGACTGAAGCCATGATCGAGGCACTGAAATCAAATGATTCCACCAAGAGAGAAGATGAGGATGGTGAACCTATTTTCTATCTGCCAGGACCGGAGACTCCAAAGGGGGCGACCCCTGAACAACTAGCGGCCTGGCATTGCCAAGGCCATCCACAGCCAGCACCCACGCACACCGAAGTCCTATTCGAAGAAGACGAGGAGAGTGAGGAAGAGTTCAAGTCGTCGGCCACTCCCCGCGCACGTCCATTACTTGCGGTGACCACAATCTGTATGCTCGTGGCGGTCGCCTGTATCGCACCGCTCAGCTTCGTGGCAATACAGGGAACTCAGATCCAGCTCGATGAAGTACCTGAACGAATGCCTGAGGTTGAGTCGCTGGTCGTCGCAGCAGAGATTCCGCACATCACAGCGAGTGCAGAACTCATGCTCCCCCAGCAGATGATCACGAGCCCGACATGCACCAACTTCAAGATCAGAGACCTGACGAAGGGTCCAGACGCCGATGGATGCATCGAGGTTCAGTGCGAGGAGGGCTATACCCAGCTCAAGCGCTGGGCTGAAACAACGTGGGCACACTGCCCATAGCCAAGCGAAAACCGCCACACGGGCGGTTTTTCTAATTGGACTTCTTGAATGAAACCTTGAACACCGGATACCACGTCTGATCATACTCATCCACAATCTCGACGGTCTCTTCCTTCATATACATGTTGAGTGCCACGTCAGCTAGGAGCTCTTGATCTGTCTGGATTTCAGATTTGATATCCTCGAGCTCTAGAAAATCTGGAACCCCGGCTTTGACATCCTGTTCAATGCCTTTTTTCTCTTCACGCAAGGCTCTCATTTCTTCAATAATTTCTTGATGACGAGATTGATGTGTGAGCTCATCTTTGAGCATTTTATTGATTTCCTTTCGACGCTTTTTATTCTCTTCGAGCCGAGCATAGACTTCTTCGAGTTTGGACATGGGGGGTGGGGTTTAGGGTTTAGGGGTTAGGGGGGAGGAGGATCGAACAATCATAACATGGTTGGATTTTAGCCCTGTTGATAGTTCCTTAGGCTCCTGTTTCCGGCTATTTTTCCTCACCACCTAAACCACCTATTTCACCTACACCACCTAAACCCCAACCCCTAATCCATTGACAAAATGCTGTTTTTGTGATATTTTAATTCGTCCGTCATCTTTCAAAAACCGACGGCACCGGCCATCGTGGCCGTCATTCCACCCCACAGGAGGCCTCGATGGCCATCAACCCCATCGCAAACACGGCACCAGCCGCGGCTGGTGTCACCCTGATCGCGGGCGAAAAGCTCGCGCTCATGTTCACCTTCACAGGCGCCGACGCCTCCCCCGGCGACCAGTACACGGTCACCGTGAAGGATGCCTCCAGTGCGGTCGTCCCCATGACCTGGGACACTGCGCAGGGCACCCTGGGCGCCAAGGTGGGCGGCCAGTGTGTGTCGCGATTCGTCGCGAACGCCGGTGTCCCCAACCCGGGGAACTACACCGTCGAGCTGCAGCGAGTGGCCCCAGTCCCGAGCCCAACCCCGGCTCTGGTGGTGAACCTCACCGTCCCCCCCGCTCCGGTCGCGGCCCCGCCCCCCGTGACCACGCCCCCCGCAACCCCCCCGGCTCCCGGTGCTCCGCCCGCGCCCGCAACCACGCCGACCCCGCCCGCCGGACCCACCCAGGTCCAGGCGACGGTGCAGCACTCCTTCGGGGGAAGCTGGACCTTCGCCGGTGTGGTGATCGCCTGCTTGCTGGCGATCGGTCTGTGCCTCTGGGGCGTCACCTGGACGCTCAACTGGGGCAAGGACTTCCTCGGTGCGGGTGTCGGCCACGCGGTCGAACAGCACCAGCAGGAGCAGGACCTGCTCAACGATGGCAAGATCTCCATCGAGATCGGAATGCCCGACCTGAGCGCCTCCGGAGTGGAAGCCGACAGCGCCTCCTTCCGGGTGACGGCCGAAGGCGACGTCACCGGCCTGCGGATCCCCCCCACCGGCACCAGCTCCCCCTGAGCTGGCACCACCCCGCCCTGCGCATACGCGCGCAGGGCAACGAAGCCCCCATGCACCACGTGCTGGGGGCTTTCGCATTGGTAAAACGTATGGGGAAACTGAGGCAAACAACTTTGAGTCGGCTCAATGAGAATCCAGCCGATCTCATAAGTTCGTTTGCCTCAGTTTCCCCTTTAATCTATGCTACAATCCTTTTTGATATGAACGAACCAACCCGCATCAACAAATATCTTTCCACCCATGGGTATTGCTCCCGTCGTGAAGCAGATCGGCTCATTGAGCAGGGTAAGGTTTTTATTAACAACAAGGTGGCGGGGCTCGGAGATAAGGTGATAGACAGAGATGATGTGCGTGTTGAAGGGCGTGACCGCAAGAAACCACCACAAAAAATTTACCTCTTCTTTCACAAACCTGTTGGCTTGATCACCACGACAGATCACAAAAAGAAAGACAACGTCATCGACTTCATCGATTATCCTGAACGTGTCTTCCCTATTGGACGACTGGATGTGCAAAGCTCGGGCCTGCTCCTCCTCACCAACGACGGCGTGCTTGCCAACCGTCTCATGCACCCCCGTTACGAGCACGAAAAAGAGTATGTTGTCACCGTCTCTCCAGAACTCAACATGATCGATATCGGTCGACTTCAGTCAGGAATTGACCTCGAAGACGGCCCCACCCTTCCAACCAAAGTACGCAAACTCGATTCGAACCGCTTTGCGATCATTTTGAAGGAAGGGCGCAACCGGCAAATTCGTCGCATGTGCGAAGCACTCGGGTACAGCGTCATTGCCCTCAAACGCACCCGCATCGGTACCGTTAAAATGATCAGCTCCTACCCTCCTGGAAACTGGCGACATCTTACTGAAAAGGAAGTGAGAGATTTAAAAAAACTTGTCGGGTTAGATCCAGGACCGGCGCCAAAACAAAAGAAGAAAAGAGGGAAAAACTCATAAAAACCCAGACAGACAACCTGGGTTTTTAAAATTGAATATTGACCTCCTACTGTTCTTTTGTTAATCTCACTTGTCCCTCAGGACACTTAGTTCTCTCCAAGAGGTGAAACATGGAAAAGCGACTTGTTCAACTTCCAGATGGACAATATGTCGTCGTCGATGCGCTCGGACACAGAATCTACAAGACGTTCATGGTCGTAGGTTCTCGATACACATGCGACAAGAACTGCCCTTACTGCACAGCCAAGATCACTCTCTGGCCTGGTGGAAACAACCACTGGGAACAGATGGCATCTCAAATCGAACGCTGTGAACGTGCCGGGATCAGGTTCGAATACCTGACCATGTCCGGGAATGGCGAACCGTCCAAGAACCCCATCGGTGAGCTTCGTGAACTGCGTGACGTCTTCGACCGGTTCCCGCATCTGTTCGAATATCGTCGGTTCCAGACCAGCGGCAACATCTTCTGGAATCCAGAGATATTTGCCTTGTTCGGTCACGACCACGTGTTCGAGATCACACGCGTCAGCCTAGATTCGGCCGAAGACATGCAGGGTCTTTGCTACAACCGCGACTACACACAAGCGCCTGCCTTCCAAGAGGCACGAGTGGTGTTCAACCACTGCCTACTCAAAGCCAACTACCACAGGCTACTGGAAGACATCGACGCCTACATACAACGATACGGCCGAGTCCTGCACTCGCTCAACCTGAAGATCCTGAATACCAACACATTCGACGAAACCCAGTTGAGTAGCCGGTATTCCCAATGGATCTTGGATACTGGTCTCGGCAAGGGCGACGTCGACATGGTCGTTGCGGTCATGAACAACCACTTCGAACGAGTCAACGACTACAACCCGTTCTTCGACCGCTTCGAATGGCGACACCCCTCGGGCATGTTGATCACCTTGTATGCGAGGCGCACCCCCTACGGGCTGCCCAACATCGTGTTCTACCGTGGTGCGCTAGTCGACTACAGTCTTCACCCACAGCACATCGAACTGCCTGAAGACGTAGACCTCAAGGCTCTCTTCAATGCAGCACCCGAGGTGGCGCGTGTACGCACCTGATGTACCCGATGTTCGCCACAACGACCACAGATGGATGGAGAACTTCCTGATCATCTTAGATCGTCGAGGTTGCAACAAACGATGTCCATATTGCACTGCCAAGATCACAAACTGGCCATGTGGAAATGACCGGTTACATCTCTTGGCAGATGTACTGGAAGGAATTCAGGAACGCGGAACCTTGTTCGATTACCTGACCATCTCTGGCAATGGCGAACCAGCCTTCTATCGACCAGAGACTCTTTCCTTCCTCAGAGAAGTGATCGATACACACAGAAAACCTTTCAGGTACCTACGCATCCAGACAGGTGGACATCTCTTCTTCGATCCAGTCAAGTTTGAGTACTTCCACGATTTCATCATGGAACTCACACGTGTGGCTGTCGACCCAGAAGAAGACATGCGTATCCTCGGATACCGCCGAGATCATACACGCACGCACACCTACAAAAGAGCTACAATCGGCCTGAACCACGTATTGCTCCGTGCCAACTTCCCTACGTTACTTGATGACCTTGAACGCTATCGAGATCAGCTAGGTGACAGGCTTCACAACGTGAACCTGAAGATCCTCAACGTGAACACGCGCGTAGACGAGCGCACACGTACAGGCGAGGTTTTCAGTCCGGAAGCAAGATGGATTCAACAACATGCTCTACTGGCTGAAGATGTGGATCGTGTCATCGAACAGGTCTCAGGTCGACTCCCCCTTGTGGGCACCTATAATCCGATCACAGACCAAGTGGTATGGGATCTCCATGGTGTCCCCTTGGTCATGGTGACCAAGCGCCAACGCTACGGGCGACTTCACGTCACCTTCAACAAAGGTGAACTCATCGACTATCTCTTGCGACCAATCCCTCTCGACGATCTTCGTTGAGAAAACGGCTCCTGGCCTGAAGCCGCCGGCAAGGGCATCGCAAACCCGACAGCCATCATGCTCTCGTTCACTGAGGCCGTCCTCAAGCGCCTCTGAACAACGAACTCCTGCATCTGTAGGAGTTTTCTGATACTCAATTATGATTCGACTTGTTTGATAAGTCTCTTTGTAAGTTCAAGGGGTACGCCCCGCAAGCTTTCCACTGTCCCATCCATGGATGCAATTGAATTCTGAAGCGCAGGGTGCTCAGCTCTGAGTCCACCAGCGCAATGCATCACATCCCCTTCTAGAATAAGTTGTTCAATGACGGCTTCCGGAATGTGTTTAAACTGAATGCGAACAACGTCGTTTCCCTCAGCACGCATTCCTGTTTGGGTATGCGTGGCAACAATACCGTTGACGACCTCCACAGGTTGGTCATTATACGAATGCAAAAATGCACGGCACTCCTCTTCATCTCTTGGTTTTTCTCGCACGTGACCGTTGACGACCACGATCTGATCAGCTGTAACAAGAACGGCTGGTTCATGAATCTTTGGTAAAAGGGCATCTGCTTTGGCGTGAGCGATCATGCGTGTGAGCGTCTTTGGATCCTCATCGCGAATAGTCTTCTCATCGATATCTGGCGACAGGGATTCAAACGTAGGAGTGATCTTCGCAAACACTCTCTGACGAAATTTCGACGATGACCCAAGGATGATTTTCAACGTATTCATAGTAAGATCATTGTAACAAAAGTGACTCATTTAGACGGATGACTGACTTCTTGCACCCAGACACCCCTTATGCTATCATGCCGTCGCTGCACAAAAAGTAGGCTCATCCTACGCATGTAAAACGTTCAGAATTGAGTAAGATTCAAATGGATGTTTTGCAATCAAATCCTTTCAAAATGAGATGAGATATTCGTGAGAGCTGAGCACTCGACCAAGGTGACCTTAAATGGTCATTGAGGGAGAGCGCGGAAGCACGAACGGATAGATCGCTCATTTTGGAAGGATTTGTATGGACCGGTGGTGTAGCCCGGTTAACACGTCGCCCTGTCACGGCGAAGAGCGCGGGTTCGAATCCCGTCCGGTCCGCCACGTAAAAACACTGACTTCGGTCAGTGTTTTTACGTGACCACGTGGGCCACCGTAAGTTTTACGGCCTTTACGTGGCTGGATCGTATCCCGATCGTCAGTGTTCACGTGGCAAGCCATGCATCGTAGAATATACTTATATGTTTTACGTTTATACACTCGAAAGCGAATCATCAGGTAAGTGGTACATCGGTTACTCTAGTGATTTGCGTGCATGACTCCAAAAGCACAACCAGAACGGAAACACATCAACGTCGAATCGTGGGCCATGAAAGCTTATCTATTATGAAGCGTACTTTATGAAGGAAGACGCCATGGGTCGCGAGAAG
>PFWU01000035.1 GCA_002791295.1 Candidatus Uhrbacteria bacterium CG_4_9_14_3_um_filter_50_9 | reverse complement strand
GATGAAGGTGGGATAGGTGGTGTAGGGGTTTAGGGGGGGAGTACTTAGTACAAAAACAAACAAGACTCGCGTATGAGTCTTGTCGTGGATTGTGACCCCCACCCTTCCGAAGAAGAGCGGGGGCCCAATCTGGTTGTTGTCGTGGATCAGCCGCCCACCAGCATGCCCTAGAAGCGGGCGCTGGAGAAGAGGCCCGAGAGTCCCACGCCACCCATGAAGTAGGGGGCGACGGAACCCGAGAACCCGGGGAGGGTCTCCCAGTGGGCGAAGCCGGGGCCGACCTCGACGAAGGGCGTCAGGGCCAGGTGGCCGTTCTGCCCGCTCGCGAAGAGGATCTGGCTACCGAGCCCGAAGCCGATGCGATCGTCGACGATCGCGGCCTCGAGCTGGCCTCCCGAGCCGGTGGTGTGGCGGGAGATGCCGACCGTGGGGCCGAGGAAGACCGGGACGTCGCCGAGCCGGAACAGGCTCTCGATGCGCAGACCGAAGTCGTGCATCGGACCGGGACCCTGATCGGAACCGAGCATGAGGTGCCCGGTGGCTCCGACCATGTACCGACGGCTGTCGATGAAGCCGACGGACAGGCTCGGGCGGAACCCGATGGTGGAGCTGGCGCGGACGACCTCGCCCTGGTTGGCGACGGCCTTCTGGGCGCCGAAGCCGAGACCAGCGCCGGCGGCGAAGTAGACACCCGTCGCCGAGTTGTCGGCGACGTCGGCCTCCATGCCATCGACATCGGTCTCCAGCTCGCCGAGGCGGCGGTTCTGGTCGGCGTCGGACTCTTCCAGCGCGCCGAGGCGGGTGTTGAGCCCATCGACGTTGCCGGAGAGGCTCTCCACGCTCTCGACCGTGTAGTCGGTCAGGGCGCGGATGGCACCGGCGTGGTCGTCGATGGCCAGGCTGTTGGCGTCGACGACCATTTCCAGCTCGTCCATGCGGACGTCCTGGTCCGCATCGACCTCGGCCTGGGCCTCCTGGGCCTTGGCGATCTGGGAGGTGACCCAGGTGCCCGAGGGACCGGAGGAGCGGCGAGCGGACCCACCGTGGGTCGTGACGTACTCGACCTCGCTGTCCGAGAAGATCTCGAGCAGCGAGTCCGGACGCATCCGGACGGCACTGAACTCGCGGGAGCTCGGGAGCTCGCCGGTGATCCAGTCGCCGATCTGGTAGCCGGACTCGACCACGCACACGCCGGCCTTCTTGTCGATCGATGCGGACGCGTGTGCGCCGCACCGGGTGATGAAGATGACGGCGTCCGAGGGGTCGCTCTCACCGGAGTTGGCGAGGAAGCGATCGAACTCGGGCTGGGACCATCCGGTCGGCAGTGCGAAGTCGGCGCCGCTGCAGTCCTGGTCGATGCCGTCGATGGTGTCGTCGGCGCCCTTGTTCAGGGGGGACTCGGCGGCGCTGGCGTCGTCGCAGTCGTACAGGTCGGCGCTGATGCCGATGTCGGCCGCATCGATGGTGCCGTCACCGTTGACGTCCATGCCGGCCACGGGGCTGCCGTCGTTGTCGGCGTCCACGGCCGCGAAGTGCGGGCCGGCGAAGGCGGCGGTGCTGAAGCCCATGAGGGCGGCGATGAGGGTGATGTTCCGCATTTCTCTATCCTCCGAGGGGTTTTTTTGAACCCCTGTCGGGGCGATTGGTGGTCGTCTTCTGGCAGGATCGCCAGGAGAAAACCATTCACGTCTTTGCCCCGACAGGGCTTGGACGCTAGTCCGGCTACGCCGGACATTCCTTTACCTAGGCTGATTGTGAAGTTGCGTTGCAACCCAGGTTGGATCTCAGATGTCCACGAGGAAAACAGCTAGGATCCAACTTGGGTCTAAGCTTGTATGTGATGATTCCTAAATGAAATGAGATTGATGTGAATGGGGTGGCCAATCGCCGAACTGTAGTTAAATGCTACAGAGAGGTGATGGCGGGGCCCCATGAACATCAAGGTCGTTCATTTTGGGATCATCACTATGAGCTTTAATGGTCTGGGGTCCATCATCAACACGAGGAGGAGGCGTGTTGAGAGGACACCAAACCGTTAGAACTCACAGAAACAGAGACGAAACGAGCCATTGATTGACGTGCAAAGATATCATTAATAGACAATTTTGTCAAGAGATTCACTATCACCCAAACCCCAATCCCTAACCCCAAAAACCCTTATTTTCAATACTTGTTGACCATCTACAACATGTTTGATATTGTTCTGCCCGCTCATTGATTCCACACAAAACAAACAAAAAAACTGCCCTGTAGCAGTTTCCCATCCAAGCCTGTTTCCATGGCTTGGGAGCAGCGGTATACGCGTCTCCTCCTCGCGTTTACTTGCCAGTCCCAAGCTGTGAAAGCGGGTTTTTTTGTTAGCGAGATTAGCTGGATTGGCTGGATTAGGGGTTAAGATTCTAGACGCCTGATGAGTGTGTTTAACATTCTCATTACCTGATCAAGCAGCATGAATGAAGTCTTAAGGTCTTCTGGGGTTGCATACCTCAATCTTGCAACGATCTCAATTTGCGTTTCTAATTCTGCTCCGGAACCGAAAGCATGTAACAAAAAACGACGATACTCTTTCACTGTCCCTTTCAACTTTCCTTCGGCTATGTTTGAAGGAATTGAGACAACAGCACGTCGCATTTGTGAAGTGAGGCCAAATTTTTCGTCAGCAGGAAACTGTTTTGTAATGAGATAAATCTCTTCAACAAGCTCCATCGCACGTTGCCAGACCATTAAATTTCTATAAGACAAATCCCTCATATCTGAACCAATCAAGCCAATCCAGCTAATCTCGCTAATCTAGCTACCCCACCTCCCCCTACCCATGCACCAACTGATGTCTCCTTCGAATACGTTCTGTTTGCACCACGACATAGGCCATGCCCACAAACCCACCGAGGACAAAGCCGGATAGGATATTTGCAAGAATATTTGGTTTCACTGGCCAGCGAGAATTGAGCGGCGCATCGATCACCTGCACGGACACACTTCCACCAGAGGTGTAATCCCCTACTTGATCTGTGAGCACCTGTGCGACCGCACGAACAATTTGTTCAGCCTCATTGATATCTTCGTGATACACCGCAATCGTCAGAAGCCCTGATCCGCGTGCAACTGTCGCCTTGACCATCCTCCCCCATTCACGGCGGCGCTTTGAATCATCTTCGTTAAACTGATTCACATCAACGCCAAACCCAGCATTAAGGACCTCGTCAAAAAACGTACTGGTGTAAATAATCGTCGAGAGATTGTCAGCGATGCGCTCCTCTGCGCGAGAAGCCGTATAGGCATCTCCGGATGATCCAACATCTTGCAGAATGAGAAGTCGAGTCGTGGACGAGTACCGAAGCGGTTGGACGAACGAAATAATAAGTGCGAGCACCAGCCCAAGCAATCCAAACATCAAAATCGATTGCCATCCGTTTATGAGAACACGTGTGTAGTTAGGCTGTGCCATACGTGTTTAAGTATACATCAGTTCCCCCACTCTCCCAACGTCACATCGACTTCCATTTCGTCTCCAAGTCGATCGAACACGAGCGTCACTTCATCGCCTGCCTGATAGGCAAGTAACAATTCGTCGAGTGTGGTTGTTGCGGTAATGGTTTGATAATCAACGGACAAAATAATATCACCTGACTCCAACCCTGCACCTGAAACGACTCCACCAAACACGGCTGCGCGTGATCCATACAAGAGAGCGCCATGCGTACGTCCACGGCTCAGCTCATCCGATACGATTGCGGTAGAAAGGTGAATGACTTGCGCATTGAGCGCTGGCCTCGTGATTTCACCACTCTCCAAGAGCCGATTCAATGCGGGAAGAATGGCTTCAAGTGGCAACATCGCAAGCTGACCGTCTGCACGCTCATCCTCAATAATCCCGACAAGCTTCCCAGACAAGTCAAAAACCAGATCACCAATTTCAGCTCCACTATTTGTCGAAAGAATGACCCGTCGTGAAGGGATATCAGAACTCGCTGGTACGTCCTGACTCCATTCAACAAGAGAGGCTTGTCCACGCACAACAGAACCCTGACTTCCAACAATGAATAACTGCTCCCCTTGCTCAACAGCAAATCCAGATCCGAACCCAACAACCGGCAGAGACTGGGTCTCACAATGATAGAAATACACACCCGTCATGGCGTCGACCACTCGATCGGTCACGTTACAGAATTCACTCCTTGTAAACACGTCCGTGTAGCCTTCATTTCCGAGCGCCATCATCCACCCGTCAGACGTAATCGTCACAGCCACCTGATCCTCAGTCCCAAACAAACTTTCAGGAGTCGCTGATTCTGCTGTCAGACTCACAACTGCTGGAAGGGCCTCTTGTTCAATACGCCCAAGGGCTTCCTCATAGCTTGAAGGAAAGGCAATAGGACGCTGTTCGGATAAGCGAAGCGGTTCCGTCAGCTGACCGAGCTCTAAGGCATAGTCCGCTAAATAATTGGTTGTGAGCGCCGTTGTCAAAATACCCGCAGCACCTCCGAGAAGGGCTGAGAATAAAATGAGACGGATGGTCTGTGGCCAAGAAGTATTCATAACCATTGAGCGGTGAAAATAATCGTTGCCGTGAGAAGAATGAAAATAAACACGTATCGTCGCAACAAGGTTCCAGTCAATCGATACAAGGCATTTGCACGTGTTAAGCCAAGGAAGACGTAAGACGTGAGGGCCATAAAGGCGGCACTCGTATACAGACCACTTGGTAAAAACGCAATGGCAATAAACAACTCTGTGATGAGGAGCGCACCGACAAGGGCATACGGGCGGGCACGCTGATCCTCAACTTTACTTGCCCACAGCGTCCCATAAATGACGAGGAGGGACAAGACGAAAAAGGCAACCCCAAGAATCCAAAGCGGAACCTGTAAGAATAGTCGAAGCCCGAATCCCGCCACACTCAAGAAGAACAACGTCAAAATATTCATGAGTTGCCCCAAATGCTCAATCGAAAACGGTTGATAAATTGCCGGCAGATGAATGTAAGAAAAAATATGTTCCGAAAACAGTGCGAGGAGGACAAGAAGAACAATCCCTAAAATACTTTTTGCGTAGAACTGTTCTAAAAAGAAGAACAGACCATACCCTGAAATGAGGAGCAGGACGGGCGTAGAAAGCAGATGCCAAAATTCAAACGTACGAACATTCCATCCTAACAACCGTGCGAGGAGAAACGTGACAATCAGCACAGAGCCCACCATCAGCACCACAGGCAAGAAACTCGTAAAAAGAAGTGACACATAGGCCACACCCACAACGAGTACCACTACAACCGATGTAAGACGGTAGAGCACCAACATAGTGATCAATTAATCTCGACAGAAAACCGACTTGTGATCTCGATCCAACCCTCTTGCGTTGAAATGTCTGTAATCGTGGCAAACCCTGCCATCGCTTCATTCAAATCATTCACGTAGGTCTGCAGCATCGGTTGAAAGAGACGTGTCACCACAAAGAGTGGAAGGTTGAGTGAGCCGATCTGAACAGAGGTAAGTGTTAACACCACCACCTCATCTACCACAGCCGGATTCACTTCGACAAGAAGTGCGCTCTCAAGCTCGCTCTCTTCAAACGGAAGAAAGAGCGAGAACCCCACCTCCTCTTGGACAAGTATTTGCGAGGATCCTGCATCGATCATCCCAACCTGAGACTCCTCAAGTGCTGTTCGGAAACTTGCGGTAAGCGAAGACTCGCTTGCGGAAAACACTAAGACATCATCCTTCAACTCCCCTCCACCTGCTTGAAGGCGCTTGGCAAGTTCGCTCCGGAACTGTTCCTCAGCAACGGTCTCAAGTGGAACACCTGGTTCGACAACACGCTCAGGTTGTGGAACGTCATAGGCAAGCGCGGTGAACACAGGGACACGTACAAGACCTGTGGCCGCAAGGGACCAGCACACAAAGAGACCTATAAGCACAAGCACAGCGAGTACCACAAGACTCGCCACCAAAACCGGTCGAGCTTTCTTTCCTGAACGACGAACCTCTCGCACCATCTCCCCTTTCATTTTTGTGAGTTCTTCTTTGACGTCTGTCTGTTTTTCAATCCGTGCCATAATTATTCGTTCAACCAAGGATACAATGTTTTCAGCTGTTCAAGTGCTGCGAGTGATTCATCTGCATTCCGATCTGTGCTCCGTAGGGCTGCCTGAAGTTGATTCAATGTGATCGCGAGTTCCAGGTGCAGATCTTTATATTCTGTTGGAACACGCATATCTAGTAATGTACTCACCGCGTTCTCAGCAGCCACGAGCCGTGACAAGTCATCGCTCGCCCGTGCGTACTCATCTTCAAACGTGACAACCGCATACGCAAGGTCTGTGCGATACGCCTCTGCATCAACAGGCTCAGTCACTTCCGTCACGATCGAATAAGCGGCAGGCTCTGTTTTGTAGGTGAACGCATAGAACATGAATAGGATTAGCCCAAGCGTTAACAGTGTCAGGGTGAGTGGAAAGTAGGTGTTCCGTTGATAATAACGCATAAGACTAGCCAACATCTTTAAAAAGATCTTCAAGCACCACGACAATCATCATGGCGAGTGGAATAGAAAAAATAGCTCCCGGAACCCCTGCAATCTTTAATCCAACGAGGAGGGCGACAATGCTGAGCACGGGATGAAGCCCCGTGACCTTTTGCATCACTTTAGGAACGAGCACATGATTTTCGATCTGCTGAATAATCACATAGAGCACCATAATCGAAACGCCGAGCGTCGGTGAGATCGCAAACCCAACGATCATGGCCGGGATTACAGAGAGGACTGGACCAACATACGGAACGATTTCGAGCACAGCCGCAAGGAGGGCGAGGAGCAAAGCGTACTTGATGCCAAGAATGGATAAACCGACATACACAAGAACGCCAACCATTAAACTCAAGATCAGTTGACCACGGAGCCAAGCGCCCATTTTTCGTTTGAGCTTTTTCAGGAGCAGCTTCATGTACGGCTGGTATTCGACAGGGACCAGGTATTGAACAGATGTTCCAAACCCCTCTTCCTCAGCAACCATGTAGAAGGTCAGCACAAGAATAATAAGCAGAGCCGCCGCACCCCCCACAAAACTTGTCACCGTTGAAAAAAACCCTGTCGACCAAGAGTTCACCATTTGCTCGAAGC
>PFWU01000041.1 GCA_002791295.1 Candidatus Uhrbacteria bacterium CG_4_9_14_3_um_filter_50_9 | reverse complement strand
ATAAAAGCCACCAGCGTTAGCTGGTGGTCTTTTACTACTTATCTAGCTTTTCCGAGAAGAATCGGTTACACTTTTGAAGTCGAAGTTCAACCCGCATAACAGGTCATTATTGACTTTAGCCGGATAGCGCGCGTAAAGCGACACCCAGTTAAAACAATCTTCGCACTATCTGGTGCGCGGGTTGGGCTTCGACACCACTCGGGTGTCGCTTTTTGTTTGCGAGACCCAATAACACAATCTCGCATATGAAAACATGTCCCTTCTGCGCCGAAGAGGTGCACGACAAGGCGGTGAAGTGTAAACACTGCCAAAGTTCCTTAGTTAAGCCGAAGCAGGGTGATAACAAGCTTTTAAAAGCGATTCTGCTTATCTGTGGTCTCTTATTGCTTTTCCCTCTCTTTGTTCCGTTCCCCATAGCAACTACAATCGTCTATCTCGTGCTTATCTGGTACTTCCCACGGAAGAATAGCAAGATAGACCTGAAAGCGAGATTACGAGATTGGAAACATGAGTGGCCAAGGGTGATTGTTAGCGGCTTGGTTATCTTGATTGGCTTGATGTTTGTCCTACCGAATAGTGTTCAAGAAGCCACGATAGAGTTTGAGGATACAACCGGCTTTCCGATTGAACTTCGACAAGAGATCTTCTCAAAGATTGAAGCCGCAAATGATTCAGCTCGAGAGCAGGCAGACGAGCTATATCCGACTGAGATGTGGCTCAATCTGCAAGTCGGAGAAACATATCAGATCACAGAAGAAACGCCGCTCATGTCTGAATACGATCCCGTAGACCCCATAGCGGCATTGAGCAAAATAAAACAGCTCCCAGCTTTTACTAGCGTTACAGTGCTGGAGATCAGATATAAAAACAGTCAGCCTTGGTATCGCGTAAGTACGAGCTACGGAAACGGCTGGATCAACAGTATTGCGCTCCTTGGCCAGTTTACCGAAGAAGAAAAGGAAAACACCGAAGCAAATCAAGAAGAGTTCACAAGGCTCATTGAAGAAGCCGAACAAGAAATCAAAGAAGAGTACGAACTGAACGAAGAGGAGTACTCAAGCATCTGGCTCGAGGGAGTGACTAAGAATTGGTAGAAGTTCTAAATGGGGTAAGATGCGAGTATTACCTCGTTTTACTTTCCGGCATATGTCACATCTAAAAGAGATCTACAATCTTGAGTTCCCTCATTACATTACCAAACTCAATTTGGATGGTTACTTATTCAAACGTAGAGATGACTACAAGCAACAGCTATTAAAACTCCAACATTTTGTTGACGTATCAGGAAGCGAGTTTCATATTCTTCCGAACACCGGAGAACATGCGGTAACGGCAACAGTTGAATATATCGAAGACAAGCCAGCGATTCTTGAATGGGGGCATGATGGATCTACACGTTTAGATGATATTTTGTTGCTTCTTGACCTATTTACAGGCAGAAGTGTCTTTTACAAAAATTGGGGTGACGATGAAGACCCTCCGATCATAAGAGATTCGAGGCTGTCTCAATGGGGATCTCAATTGCTTCTATCAACAAGGCGCGAAACGGCCTATGTTAATATCGATTCAACTCAGATGATTGATGAAGCTACTTTCAGAAAAATGAAGTTCCCAGAACAGGCAGATTATCGTTCATGTGATATCGGCTTTGAAAAATCACTCAACAATATTCTCGCACTCATTGCATCGCCATCATGGCAAACCGAACATAAACAAGGTTATTTCTTACATCTTTACAAAAATGCAACCAAGCGAAGCATCATTGAGTACTCCTTTCTTTCACATTGGACGATTTGGGAACATCTCTACGCGATACACAATGACCATCTAAATGAGAGAACACTGCAAACCACAGATGCCACGGATAAAGTCGTCTTCATTATCGAAAAATACTTTTCAATTCCTATTTCATCTGCCGCAAGGTCAGAAATTATTCGAATAAAAAAGGCCAGACATACTCTGAGTCACTTTGGACGAATCCCAACAAATGTTGATATTAGTGAAATGAAATTGTTCATACGGTTGGCCGAACAAATTATCGCCAACATTCTCGGACTTAGGCCATCGAATGCTTTTAACTTCCGAAGTACTTACTCGGTGTTTTGAATTCGTCGCTTATACGATTTTTCATGAGTAAAATTGCAGCCACTAGTGGAATGGGTACATTAAGATGGATTAATGCCTACGTTAAACAGTTCCCAATTGTAACTCATGACCACACTTTTTTAGTTTCTAAAGTTATTGAAAAAGTCACCGAAATCATTGGTAATAAATCACACGGAAAACAAACCGATGCCCTAGAAGAGGAAATCAACGAACTCGTAATGGATATCTATCAGTTGACTGAGGATGAGAAGGAGATAGTTCGAAAGAGTTAGTGGTATATGGAGGAAAATGATCAAATTCAAATACAGGAAGACCCATTATTGAAGGGAAAATCTGGGATCCCAGTATCTTTTAGTGAGGATTCACAAGATTCACCTACTGCAAATAAATATCCTGCTTCATTTTTAAAAATCAACAGACGAATATTCAAGGTGGTTGGAATGTATGCTCAACTTCTTTGGGAAGAATCACCCAATGGCAAAACCATAGCGGTTTCAGATTTATTAGAAAATGCAAAGTATTTGTTTGGGTCTCGTTACCAATCTCAAAATAAGTATGTCCAAAGACATATTGCGGTAGACTTGAGAGAGATCACAGCTTTTTTAGGATTTAAGAGTCAGCTACGGAGGAAGAGCGCCCGGAATATGGAGAGTTGCACCACATCGCCATCAATTCTGTGCGAGGTCGTGCATTTGAATCTTTTGTGAACCTAACTTATCTAGATGGATCTGAACTTCAAACAGATACGAAGGGTCTCTATGAACAAGTTTTGAACGATACATCGTTAGCTGTTCGTTTTCTTGTTGGACGTTACCTTGCCTCATTTCATGCTCGAGATAAGAGCTTTATAAGTCGCGTGCGCATCGCGATGCGGTTAACAAAAAGGTGTTGGCGGAAATGGCAAAGCAATACGACAAGCGTAAGGATATGCCTGCCATGCCATTCGACATGAAGCGGATGGCCTACGGCGGGTTCAAGTCGATTGTTGAGGCCTGAGAGGCAGGGTGAGATGTCAGAGTGCTCAGTCAACGCACACCTTGTATCCTCCACGTAACGTCGTTCACGAACGACGTTACGTGATACGTATCCATAAAAACAGATCGCAGGCGCGGTCTGTTTTTATCATGATGGAGTGGGTAAACGTACACAACACAACCCGACCTCATTTACAGCTTCTAGAACCCTTTAAAGATGAATCGGAGCCATCGGTGTTTTGGTTTGATGTGGAGATACACAAGAATAAGAGCACTCATTATAGCGGCGAAGAAGCACCAGACGGAGATGAAGGCAGCTGTAAAAAAGATATAGGAGATCATGACGGTCACAAGGCTGAGAATGCCAAACCAGGAAAAGAATCGATTGGACGAGACGAAGAGAGAACCAACGGTTGCGAGTACATAAGCGATGATCCAAGCGATCGTGTAGGGAATAGACACATCGTAGACAATATGCAAATCAACGACACGTATTGCAAGACCGTTGATCAAAACAGAGGCAAGAAGAAACATGGCCACAAAGATTCCTAGCCAGCGTAAGAAATGAAGGATGCGTGTTCGCACTTTTTTGTTCTCCAGCCGTTCCATGACATAGGGAATGTAGATTGGCCAAATCAAAAACGCAAAAACCAGAAAGGCGTATCCGAGCGTAAGACTGAGACTGCTGGGTTTGTTTACCACCCACTGCAGCCCCTCAATGAACTGTTGAGCGGCAAAGAAGATAGGAATAAGCGCCAAGACACGTTCTTTCTTATCGGCGGTATGCCATGAGGTTGCTCCTGCTGCAGCGAGTACACCACTTGCGGCAAAACTTGCGGTTGCGGAAAAACACATACACTTGTGAGATGAGAGTTATGCATCTAAGTATAATGGAATTTATTGATTCCTGCAGGGAAATAAGGAATACTTATGAGCGATGAGCTGACTGTTCAAACGATGTAGCCGTATGCATATCACCAAGACTGATTATCTTGAATATACCTTTTGTCGCAAGAACCTCTGGCTGAAAAAGCACAAGCCGGAGCTTTTTGATGGGGTGGAGTTGTCGGAGTTTGAGAAGAAGATTATTGAAGAGGGAAACATTGCGGATGAAGCGGCACGGAACCTGTTTCCTGATGGGGTGCTGATTGAGATTGTTGGGGTGAATGCGGTGCCGATGACACAGTCGTTTCTGGCAACGAAGCCGTCGACCCTCTTTCAGGGGGCATTTTTGTCTGAGGACTTTTTTGTACAAGCGGACATCTTGCGGTGGAATGAGGTTCTTGGTGGGTGGGAGCTCTATGAGGTCAAGGCGTCCAATGATGTAAAGCGAGAGATTCCAAATCATCATGTGAACGACCTCGCGTTTCAAAAAAGTGTTATTGAACAGACAGGTTTGAAGATCGTGAAGGCTGGGGTGATCCACCTTAATGGTGAGTATCGCAAGCGTAAGAAGGTCAATTTCAACGAGCTATTCACCATCGTTGATATTACAGACGAAGTGTTGGAGGCGCAGGATGGCGTGCGTGAACAAATGGATGAGATGAAGGGGTATCTTGCTAGTCAAGAGGAGAGGGGATGTGAATGTTTGTATCGTGGGCGCAATGCCCAGTGTACGACGTTTGCGTACTCGCATCCCGACGTTCCCGAGTATTCCGTCCATGACATCAATCGCATTGGAGGCAGCAAGAAGCTTTTTTATGACTGGATTGATCGTGGTATCTACGCACTCGAGGATATCGACAACCCAGAGGCTCTCACAGGATCCAAGAAGGCCCAGTACAACGCGTACATGCTCGGTAAGCCGATCATTGACCACGAAGCGATTAAAGAAGCGTTAGACGAGCTGACGTTTCCTTTATACTTTTTCGATTACGAAGGGTATTCATCGGCCATTCCATGTTTTGATGGGTTTGGTGCCTATGAGCAGGTTCCGTTCCAATACTCGCTTCATATTCTGCATGAAGACGGTGAAATTGAGCATAAAGAATTTTTGATTACAGAACCAACAACGGATTTAACGCTTTCGCTTATTGAACGCATGCGAAAGGATTTTGGTGAGACGGGATCTGTTATTTCGTGGTACAAGTCCTACGAATCACAGCGTAACAACAAGCTCGCCGAACTACATCCTGACCACACCAACTTTTTAGAGTCGCTGAACGATCGGATGTTCGACCTCATGACGATCTTTTCAAAAGACCTATACGTCGACGCTCGGTTCAGAGGGAGTGCAAGTATCAAGAATGTTTTACCTGTGCTTGTCCCAGAGCTGACGTATAAAGCGCTGAATGTTCAGAAGGGCGATCAGGCCGTTGAACGTTGGGAAAAGATGATTGATCCGAATACTCCCAAGGAAGAAAAAGAACAGATCGCCAAGGATCTCCTTGAGTACTGCAAGCTGGACACGTTTGCCATGGTGGAAATTTATCGGTTGTTAAAAGCGTTGTGAGCCGTGTTATACTTAATTGAGATCGACGATCTGTTTCATTGAAACACCATGAATATACAGAAAAAGCTTTTGATATTTTTTGGAGTCGTCTTTGCGTTTCTGGGGATGGTATTTCTTGCACTGTTTCTTTACGTCATGATTGCCCAACCGTTTGGTTTTGAGTTTGTAAACCTCTTTCGTGATGGTAGTGACGAGACACAAGGTGCTCTTGAAGAGGTTCCGACTGAAATTTCCGACGAGCAATATAATTGTGCCGTTGAAAAATTAGGTCAAGAGCGAGTTGACGAAATAGCAGCTGGCTCGCAATTACTCACATCAGATTATATTAAAGCAGAGAGTTGCTTTCAATCTATGAAAGGCTACATTACAAACATCGAAGAAGCGACGCTGGAGAACTCAGACTATCGACGTGTGCTCTACACGTCTACGTATAGTCAGCTTGTCCTGATGAATCTTCAGCCTGGTGAGGAGATTGGTGCTGAAACACATGAACTTGATCAATTCATTCGCATCGAGCAAGGGTCTGCGCAGGTTGTTCTTGATGGGGTCGAGCACGAACTTGAGGCTGATTACGCAGTCGTGATTCCTGCGGGGACAAGGCACAATGTTATCAATACGGGAAGTCAGGAGCTCAAACTGTATTCCATCTATTCGCCACCGGAACATAAGGATGGGACAGTTCATCCTACAAAGGGGAATGAAGTGGAAGAGCATTTTGATGGTAAAACCACGGAATAGTGTCATGCGTTGATAGGGGAGTACACCAAGCCACCAACCCCACCTCTCGCGAGAGGTGGGGTTGACAACTAAGGGCTTATCAGGTAGATTGATCGTGCAAAGTGCGACGTCGTATGGAGATCTGCAACATTTCCAACGTGCCGATGTTTTGCAGATAATTCATAGAACGAAGCCATTATGACCGGTGTTATCAAACGGTTGACAGATAAGGGATTCGGATTCATCGCTCAAGAGGGTGAGGAGAAAGATTTGTTCTTTCACTCATCAGCTCTCGTAGACGTAGAATTCGACGAACTTCAAGAGGGCGACAAAGTAACGTTTGACATTGAAGACTCTGACAAGGGTCCACGTGCAGCAAACGTACAACGCGCCTAACCAAAAAAGCACCCCGAGATTATTTCAACGGGTGTTTTTTGTTATGATGGGTGAGTGATGATCTATTGATGAATACTATGAAATACAAAACTATTTTCTTTGATGCAGACGGTGTGCTTATCAAAGACAAATTCCTGTTTACAGATCAACTCAAACAAGATTACGGAATTGAGATCGAGAAGATGCTTCCATTTTTTACAGGCGTGTTTCGTCAATGCTCTGTAGGTAAAGCTGATTTGAAGGAAGAGCTCGTAAAGGTCATCGATGACTGGGGCTGGAACGGAACAGTCGATGAGCTACTCGAGTATTGGTTTACAAAGGGCACACAGTTTGAGGAAGACGTCATTGAGCTTGTGAAGTCTCTGTGCGACAAAGGCATTCGCTGTTTCATGGCGACCGATCAAGAAGCATATCGAGGGGGGCATCTGCGCCAGACACTTGGTGGTGGAAAGGTGTTTGAAGAGGTGTTTTATTCAGCAGGGATCGGTCACTCGAAGAAGACCCCTGAATTTTGGGATGATGTGTTTACAAGAATCGGTGAATCAAGTCGATCGCAAACATTGTTCATCGATGACGACAAAGAAAAGATCAACGCCGTCGCACAGTTTGGCATCGACACCTATCTGTACACAGATCTCGAAGCACTTAAGAAGCGTCTCGAAGGTTATTTATAACCAACAAGCCATTTTGTATCGTCGCATGTTTTTTCGACTCATCATCAAAGGTATACAGAAGCAACAGAGATGTATACGGTGAGGATAGGAACTAACACGAAATCATTTATTCTCTATGCTTTATACCATCGCAATCATTCTCGTCATCTTATGGCTGCTCGGCCTAGTCACGTCCTACACGCTTGGTGGTTTTGTTCATATTCTTCTCGTGATCGCGATTATCGTTGTGCTCATCAAACTTATTCGTGGTGAAAAAATTCTCTAAAATTTCATCATAGAAAACACGCATTTTCTTTGGTTGTTTTTGTATTCTTCAGCTATACTTAAGTCACCTTATGGATCCTTCACGAAGAACATTATCAACCAAGGCGAGAAGGGTCGTTTTGTTTTTGCTGCTGATTACTGCTTTCTTTTTTTTCGTCAGCATGTTGATGCGTAGCCGCTCGGAACCAGCGTCAGAAGATGCTCCCTATAAAGACGCAACCAGATCCGTGGAGGAGCGTGTGGATGATTTGCTCAGTCGCATGACAACGGATGAAAAAATTGGTCAGATGGCGTTGGTGGAAAAAAATAGCATTTTTTTGAAATCACATATT
>PFWU01000033.1 GCA_002791295.1 Candidatus Uhrbacteria bacterium CG_4_9_14_3_um_filter_50_9 | reverse complement strand
CCACCCATTCAAACATGACAGATGAGTCCCCTGTCCATGCGATGTAGTCATGGACCATCATGATGAAGTAAGATCCTGCATCGTAATGATCGGTCCACAGAGCAAGCTGTGGGGCATCTTCTTCGATCGTGACAGCACTAGGCGCACTCCCATTCTCTTCAACTCCGCGGGCAAGCAACAGGATCTGATCACGCACAACGCTTGGCTCAATCATTAAAATCATCCCTGAGGTCCAGTAGCTATCACGGTAATACGTACGCTCTGGGTTGCCGTACTTAGGACCTGCCACAATATAGCGCTGCCCGTCTGTGTTCGTCTTAATCGACGCAAGCGCTACATCGACAGACTCATCAAACATCTGTGCGATCGTTTCATCTGATGTTTTAATACTTGGTCGATGCAATGTGGTATCGATGGAAACAATCGGCATTTTTCCAAGCTGTTCTTCAGACGCTGTGGCCACAATGGTGTCGCTTGTCCATCTCAGCACCTCAGCCCACTCACCACCAACATTCACGCCACCCTGACCATTCATGTTTTGAAAATTGACTCCCTCAATCAGGAACACCGCACGACACCCACCAAAAGACCAACCAGAACACTCAAGGCTACTCTCCACAGATGTTACTTTGACACGCAAAAAATCGACCGATTCAGCGGAGACAAGCATAGGAACAAAAAAAAGGGCCAATCCTATCCACAGTCCTTTCATATCAAACACATTTTACGATGTTATGAGCGACCGAGCAAACCAAATAAGTAGATTTCCACAGCTCGTAAAACATCACACAAATGACAATGTTATGATGTAAAAACTATGAAACAGGCAACAATACTATTTGCGCTTCTACTTGTCCTTGGCGCTGGGTGTCCAAACGCGACCCTCACATCCGATTTCAAACCCACTGTTGGTGCATCCAGTACCCCTTCAACAGAAACAGGAAATGAGGGCCCCTATGACAGACAGCTCGTGACAGCAATCTCATACGATGGATTCGAGTATCTCCCAATAGAGGATGGCTGGATAACCGATCAAGCCAATGTGCCAGACCTCGTGCGCACAGATGACGGAACACTCTATCTCTACTACACCGGCTGGATTGTGGGTGATCGCTTGAATGAAACCGCTGTCGCTATTTCAAAAGACGAGGGAGTCTCCTGGTCCTTCCACTACCTCACATTTGAAGATGCCCCTGAGGGGTACGGAAGTTTTGTGGACCCGGATGTCGTCCTCCTTGATGACGGAACATTCCGTTTGTACTTCACTTCCGGAGACTGGGTTGGTTCAGGGATCTACTTCGCTGAAAGCACCGACGGAATCCATTTCACGTTTCTCGGAGCGGCCGTCAAACCAGTTGAGTCCTCCGTTCTCGATTCAACAACCATCCATATCAACGACACATGGCACATGTACGTCATGACATCTGAGGGGGTTCAAAAAATCTGGCACTTATTGAGTGATGATGGGATCACATGGGAAATTACAGAAATGACTCAATTTGTCATTGATGGAATCTCCTATATGCCATCAAATGGAATTTGGATTGATGGCGTCTTCTACCTCTTCATGTTCAATTCCGAAACAGGCGACATACGATCGCAGTCAACAACAGATGGATACAACTGGACGGTCGACAAAGAGGTCCACATCGGCCCCCTCGATGACGGCAGAGCCATGATGGACGCAACAGTGATTCAACGCACCGATGGCTCCTATCTCATGGTGTACGTCACAACCGTTCAGTAGTAGCAAAAAAATCAGGAGTCTAAGACTCCTGATTCTATTTAAATGTCCCTTCGAGAATATGTTCGAGAGGAGACGGGTTTCCGTCGTCTGCTTCGAGGGTGAGAACAAAGAAGTTATGATCTGTAAGATCAGTTGTAGACCGATAGACGTTGACGACATCGTTATCGAGATACGTCACAGGACCAGTACTAATGACACTCAGATCCTCTCCACGTCGCACAATCCAACCCTCATAAAAATATCCCTCGGCCGGTTCTGGAAGACCACCCATACGAGCAACCATGGTGTACACACCGTTTTCGTACGCCGCATGTGCAAGCCCGAAAGACTCCCCTCCGGTGACATCTGCAAGTGCTGCCGTGTCAGATTCACTGAGCTCAGAATCAGCAAGGGTCGCCACATCCGAAATTTGCAATAGGCCAACATCTGATGCGAGACGCTCCCTCATGGAGTTAATCTCCTCATCATCCATAATCAATCCATTTTCTTTTGCCTCTAATAAAATAGCATCATGGTCAATGAGATTTACTGGATCTTCTGTTTCAGTAACTCCCCCTCCCCCAAAACATCCCGTTCCCACAAAGAGAATCGCAGAAAGTAACAAAAAGTGTTTCTTCATAGGCATTTCTTAATCGTAGGCGATTATAGCACAAGGATGCATACCCTCACACAGAAGAAACGTCTCTAAACACTATGCTTTCTTTCGATTCTTGAAGTTATCCACAAAGATGACTGAACGACTTATAGGTAATCAAGCAGTCTCTCATATTGAAAAACCCGAAACGCCTCATACGTCCAGGTTAACCAGATCGACATGCTGTTCGAAATAAGCAAAATACCTAAGAATAGGAGAAAAAGGCCACCAATAAACGACACATACGGAAGAATTTTCGAAAGTTTCTTGATCGTTTCAGAAGCGTGACCAATTCCAATAGCAATCAGCAAGAACGGGAGAGCCAGCCCAAAAGAAAAAACGGAGAGTAGAAAGGCTCCCTGACCAACGGTAGCTGTAGAGGAGGCAAGTAAGAGGATTGATCCAAGGATCGGCCCAACACAAGGAGTCCACCCAAAGGCAAATGTCGCTCCAAAGATAAAGGAGCTTGAGGGTGTTCCTGGAGTAAGTGAACTTGGAAGACGAAAACGATGTTCAGATGAAAGGAGCTGCTTCAGGCCAGGAATCCAACCGAAGACCCCCATGAGGTACAGCCCGAAAAACAAAACAAACACTCCTCCGATCCGTGTTAAAAGAAGCTGGTACTGCGCAAGAGCGACGCCCCCGAGTCCAAAGAGAACCCCGAGACCGATAAACACAGCCGAAAAACCCAACACGTAAAAGATCCCATTAAAGATCACTCGTTTCCTGATCTGTTTATTCTTTGCTGGATTTTGTAAATCTTTAGCGGATGATCCACTGATAAACCCAAGATACGCAGGGACAAGCGGAAGTGTGCAGGGTGCGAGAAAGGTGAGCAAACCTGCAATGAATGCTGGGAGGATAAGGGGCAACGCTTCGTTCATACGAGAAATCAATCGTGATGGTTAAGATGCTGTTCGATGAGCTGTGCGAGTGAGATGACGCTCCCAAAGTTGACTACAGATGAGCACAATACCAAGGCTCGTGAGATAGACGAAAAATAATTGGGTGACCGTGTACGGGGCTGTGTGCGGAAGAATTCCAAGGACGAATGCGGAGTACCACGAAACGATGGAGATGGGTCCAAGAATGAATGCGACACGACGCATTCTGATGAGTTCACCATCTTTATGATGATGTTGTTGTCCAAAGGAAATACGCACGAGCTTCGGAGCAACAAGAAACGACAGAATGGATCCATTGATAATCACCACACCGACAACAAATGCTTTCACCAGAAACTGTGATGAACGGTTCAAGACAGCTGATTCCGGCACATACAGAGCCAACCCCGTCATGAGGATGATTCCAATCGCAAACCAAATAAAGTCAGAGATGGTTGAGAGAACTTCTGATTCATGCTCTGAAATACGAAAATCTTTTAGGAATTTGAAGAAGAAGACAACGGTAAGCGTTGTTGCACCAAGTCCAAGCGACATAGAAAGCACATGCAATATGAGGAAGATTTGTTTGTGCTCTGAAAGAAACGGCAACACCACTTCTAAAGACCCAAGCACCGCTAACAGAAAAATAATCGTACAGAATGCAGCGGAAAGCAGACACCAGGTGCAAAGTCGTTTGAGCGCAGCAATCTGAATGAAGGTTAGATACACGGAGAAAAAGAAGGCAAGGGTGGAGGCAATAAGCAGGAAGGGGTCAGCCCATCCGAACAGGTCTGAAAGGCCAGTCACAAGCACGTATCCCACAGCAATGAATGCATAATAGATCATTCCAAGTATCTCCACAGGCACACCAAGAAATCGAGAAAAATCACTATGAATGACCTCAGAGCATTTCCCCTTCATCGGGCAAACAAAGTGCTCATTCTTCGTTCGTTTTTTGTGATAAAGATAGGTCGCAAGCAAAAACCCACTGAAGGCTATAAAAATGATCAAAACATGTTCAATCATATATCTTCCTTTTGAGAGAAATTCAATGCACCTGAATTAATGCAAAAGTGTTTGCCGGTTTTTTCCTTTGAATCATCAAACACGTGTCCAAGATGACTTTCACACTTTGCACAAAGCACCTCCGTTCGACGCATCCCCCCTGAGGTATCCGGTCGTGTGATCACCGCATCACTCTTCACCACGTCATCAAACGCAGGCCACCCAGCTAATCCAGGTGAAGATTTTGAAGAATCTAGTTTTTGCTCAGATGAAAACAAAGGAGCCCCACAGGCCTGACAATGAAACATGCCGTCCTCCGCCAAATCAACATACGCACCAGAAAAAGGTGCCTCTGTTCCTCCTTCCCGCAACACGCGATATTGTTCTGGTGTTAGCTTTTTCTTCAGTTCGTTCTCGTCCATATAATGGAATTATATCAGAAAACATCTCCTGTGGGACTGCGATACTAAACATCTTTGACAAATACCCGCTCTTTTGAAAAGATCCGGGCCGGACAACAACGCTGGAAGGAGAACGGAATGACCGACACACGTGGACCATGGAATCAGCACGGTGGACTGACCCTGATCCCTCTTCGCGGCTACGAAAAAAGTGCTGAACGCCTCAAGGCCGCAATCGAAGCACAAAGTCAGCGCGACGACAGTCTCTCTACCCCCGTGGATATCGCTCGCCCCACCTTCGGCACCTACGCCAACGGTGAGCCCGATATCCAGCTCGACAAGAAGCACGTCGGCGGTCACGACTGCGTGATCCTCACCTCAGGACCTGGAACGATCCAGATGATCTCCGACCTGATGTGGACCCTCGCCTTCGTGGCGGCCCGCCGCGCATCGCGCGTGATGGTCGTGACCGGCTACTTCCCGCTCGGCCGATCAGACAAGGACGAAGGGCACCTCCGCCTCACCACCCCACCCATGCTGGTGGGGATGATGAAGGCCGTGGCCACCCTTCCCTCGGGGACGCCTGTTCTCGATCGCATCGTCTGCGCAGATCCGCACAGCCCCCAGATCACCATGGCGGGTGGCTCCGGGTTCGTGACCCCAATCATCCTGTCCCGACGGCTGCTCTCCCCCATCGTGACGGAAGCGCAAGCACTCAACCCGCGCATCTGTCTCGCCTTCCCAGACGACGGTGCAGCCAAGCGCTTCGAATCAGCCATCCTCAGGATCAGCCAGGACCTCGGCATCGAGATCCCGATGGTCTACGGGATCAAGCGCCGTGACATCCGTACCGGCAAGTCCCAACTCATAGCCATGTACGGGGACCTGGAGGCCCTCCCTGGATCCGTTGTGATCATGCTCGACGACGAGATCGCGACTGGCGGAAGCGTCATCGACATGGGACGGATGCTCAAGGACACCTACCGTGCGCACACGGTGTGGGCCGGTGTGACCCACGGAGTCTTCGCTGGGTCTGCCGTTGAACGCTTCATGGCTGAAGACTCGCCCGTGCAGCGTCTCATCACCATGGACACGATCGGGGCCCACAACCGACCGGAACTCGTCCCTATGCTCGAGAGGGGTCTCCTCCAGACCCACTCCTGGGAACCCGACCTTGCGCGAGTGATCTACCATCACCACTGGAACGAGAACATTCGCGAAGTCCGCTAGCTGAACCACCCACGCAGGGTGGTTTTCTGATTATGGACAAGTCATTGTCCTCATGATAAAAAGGCTCCCCAGAAAGAGGAAGACATGAAAAGAATCTCGATAACGATCGGGATGCTGCTCAACACGACGACAGCAAACTGGGTCACAATCTTCGGTGGCGCCCTTGCCCTCATGGGGATCGGTCTGTTCCAGCTCGATCTGAATTGGGCGGCCATCGGTGTCCTGACTGTGAGCTTCCTGACCGACTGGTTCGACGGAGCGCTTGGTCGATACCAGCAGGGAGATCGTTCTCCTCTGACCCGTGAGGAGGAATCTGAACTGAGTCTCTGGCAGCAGATCAACTACCGGGGTGTGACGCATCTCGGACGTGCCATCGACCCATTGGTCGACAAGATAAGGTTCATCGGTCTCCTGTGGGTGCTCGGCGTTGGCTTCGTGCCCACGTGGATCATCTGCGCCATGACAGGGTTCGCCATAGCACTGACCTGCATCCGCCCCCTCAAGCGTCTCCTTCGTTTGGACGATGGTGGTGCAAATAGGTACGGAAAGCTCAAGGTTTACATGGAGGTGATCGCGATGGTCATACTTGTGCTCACCACCCGCCCTCTGTACAAGACTGAGAACCTTCTCTACGACCACACACATGTACGCTGGGCTCTGTGGTCTACGATGTCTGCAGCCCTTTTTTTGGCCGGAGCCTCACTCTACGGCCACATCAAGAGCGGGCTCACGTACGCTCGCACCCAAACGCACGGGCGCAAAACGAACTGAACTCTAGCATATGGCTAGAGTTTTCTGATTCAAAAAACCCGCCAAATGACGGGTCTTCAGAATCGATGCTAAGCAGACTTACTTAATCAACCTAGAGAGATCAAGCTCTTGATCAAAGGTTATTTGACTCACAAACTCCTCTGCGTGACTCACCAAAAGCAAACACCCTTTAAATGAGTCAATGGCTTTGGCAATCACCGGAAGATGACGGAAGTTGATGTGATTTGTTGGCTCGTCAAAGATGAGCAGACCGGGCTCTTGCAAAACAAACCGAGCAAAACACAACAATCCTTTTTGACCTTCGGAAAGAGCCCCTACGGGTGTTGCGAGTTCATCACGACTTAAAAGAAATTTTGATCCTGTACGACGAATCGTTTCTTCATCAGGAACATCCATCATGCTGGCGAGGGACTCGTACGCTGTCTCGGAAAAATCAAGACCAGAAAAATCTTGCTGATAATATCCAACCTTCACTCCCTCTGAAATGACCGCATCGGGATTTTCACCACTCGCAAGAGAGCGAAGCAACGTTGATTTTCCAATCCCATTTGGCCCCTTAATCAGAACGTGATTGTTCTTTCTGAGCACAAGTTCAACCTTTGCCTGATGAGGTTCCTGATTCAAAATCACCTTAACCCCATCAATGCGGAGGACGACCTCGGCAAGTTCCTGTGCGGGAATGACAAAATCTGGAATCGTGCGATCATCTCGTTTCACACCGACCATATTTTCCTCGGCATCTGCGATTTCATCACGCAGCTTACTTGCCAGCTTACGCATTTTTCCTCCCTTATGCGCAAAAAAGTTCACCTTATCCTTACGGTCTTGAATGGTTTTTAACAGCTGTGCATTTTTCGCTCGATCTCGCTCAACGCGCGCAGAAATTTCTTCAACAACATCTGTATAGTTTCCATCGTACTTATCCACCTTTCCAGTAAAGACATCAAGATGAAAGACTCCTTCCGTAAAACTGTTTAAAAAATCTGCATCGTGAGAAATCACCAAGACCGTCTTTGGATACATCAAAATAAATGCGGTCAGATACCCAATGCCATCTGCATCAAGATTATTCGTTGGCTCATCAAGCAAGAGAATATCTGGTTCCTGAATCAGAGCGTGTGCAAGAAGGAGACGTGCTTGCTGCCCACCAGAAAGTTCTCCGATCAGTCGATCAAGGGGCGTGGAAAAATCAACAACCTCCAAGACATCTTGAATACGCTTGTCTAGATTTCTTGGAACGTCTTCAAATGCTGTGGCGAGATATTCACGAACCGTATGACCCAACTGGTCACGATGCATCACTTGTTTTGCTGTGGCGATCGTCGCCCCAGGTGCCAGATGAATCTTCCCCCGTTCAGGGCTCAACTCTCCTGTAATCAGTTTAAAAATGGTGCTTTTTCCTGCGCCGTTCTGTCCCATGAGGGTATATTTTGTGTCCTTTCGCGCAGAAAAACTCGCTTCATCTAAGATGCGATTCCCTTCTGTGTATCCGAAGGTGACATTTTCAAATCGTACGACTGTTGTATTTTGAGACATAAAGAACTCGAGGATAGCAGATCCACAGAATAATTCAACTCAACGTTATAGGCCATTGAAAGTGTTACCGTAGCTTGAGTGGATAGGCCATAAG